>CAMUFS010000123.1 GCA_947088195.1 uncultured Clostridia bacterium | reverse complement strand
TTCACGAAACGCAAAATCCAATATTTCTGTCATGGCAAACCATGCGTATCCTTTTGTCATTGCATCAGTTCTCACAACTATTGCAAACTCTGCACTTTCTGTCTTACTATCAATATGCTTAAGACTGACTGTCCCCATATATTCATCTTCATCCGACACCACTGCTCTATGTATCTCTTTTTCCTCATTCTGACACTGAAGAATAAATCGCTCCGCATCTTCTATGCCAAACTTAGAAAAATTTCTTTTTAAATTGCATGTCACTTTTCTATCATGCATCCACTCCAACATCAGTGGCGCATCCTTTAATTGTAATTTTCTCACTTGCATAATCTGCCAATTCCTTTATTGATAAGTTTCAACTGATTTATTCTTTTAAAAATAAGCCCTACGAAAACTCATTCACTATCTGAATTACATATTCCACCTCTTCCATTGGCATTCCAGCATAAATAGGTAAACTTATCTCCGACGCTGCACACTGTTCTGCATATGGAATATCACCAACATGATAAGATAATTCCTTGTAACATTCTGCTAAATGACAAGGAATTGGATAATGAATCTGCGTATGTATCTTATGCGTTCTAAGATAATTACAAAATGCATCTCTTTCAAATCCTTCTGCGAGAAAAATAGGAAAAATATGATATACATGTTCCGTCTCTTCTCGCTGCCTTGGAAGAATTAATCTGTCATTCTTAATTTCTTTTAGATACTTCGCAGCGATTTTCTGCCTCTCATACGTTCCTTCTCTCTCATGTCTTAACGCCACTTTAAGAAATGCCGCCTGTATTTCATCCATACGGCTATTATGCCCCAACTGCTCATGCTGGTATTTTACTTTGCTTCCATAATTTCGCAGCAATCGCACCTTATTGGCAATTTCCAGATGATTTGTCACCACCGCTCCAGCATCCCCCAGCGCTCCTATTGGCTTTGTTGGATAAAAACTAAAACAAGCTGCATCCCCAAACGTTCCTGTCAGGCAACCATGATAACGCGCTCCATGCGATTGTGCACAATCCTCGATTACATACAAATGATATTTTCTGGCTATTTCCATAATGCTGTCCATATCACATGGCTGCCCATACAGATGTACCACCATAACTGCTTTTGTTCGCTTCGATATTGCCCTCTCTATCGTATCTGCACAAATTCCAAAACAAGAATCTACATCTACAAAAACTGGCCTTGCCCCTACCTCTGACACAGCCAAAGCAGTCGCAATAAATGTATTTGCTGGGACAATCACTTCATCCCCCTCTCCAATGCCAAACCCCTCCAATGCTAACCAAAGAGCATCCAGTCCATTGCCAACACCAACACAATGTCTGACACCTAAGTATTCTGCAAAATCCTCTTCAAACTGCCTTACTTCCTCTCCGAGAATATACTGACCTGAGCGCATCACCCGCAGTCCTGCTTCCTCCCATTCCTTTTCATACTTTTGATATTGCCGTCTTAGTACAGAAAATTCTACCTTCATTTTAACCCTCATTTCCATGGTTATTTTTGGAAACAGCTATTGTATTTGCTTACTGCATTTTCTTTTATCACATCATCCAGATAACGTTGCGCCACTTCTTTTTCTGAATAATTTACCGCCATATTTACAGCATTTTGCCCAATTTGGTTTCTTTCTTTTGCCGTCATCACCGCAATTTTATTGTATATTGCTAATAACATCTCTGCATCTCCCGGCTTACACAAAAAACCATTGCTTCCATCCTGTATTATGCCGTCAAAACCTCCTCCCTTTGACGCAATTACCAAACATCCCTGAAGCATTGCTTCCATATATACCATTCCATAAGTTTCCGTATCACTGATCAAAGTAAAAATATGAGCCTTTTTCATATGTTGTAGCACTTCCATTCGTTCCTGTCTCCCAATCAGAGTAATCTGTGCTTTCGCCCATGATCCTTCCACACATCTTTCCATCTCTTCTTTCTCTGGCCCACCACCAATAATTGTCAAAACGGATTTTCTGTCATTTCTCTTTTTACAAAATTTACCAAATGCATCAATCACCTTATCCAAATGTTTTCTTTTTATAAAGCTTCCCACATAAAGAAATCGAAACCCTTCTGTATTATTATGTTTTTCCACCAATCTGACAGCAGCCTCCACCGCGTCATTGGGAACTCCTGAGCGGCATAAAAATGGAAGCTTTGAAAGCTTTAAGTTTCTTTTTATCATACTTGCTTCCAACTCAGACCGAGCACCTATTGCCCCTATTTTCTTCACTAAAATATCCAAATGATATTTCTGAATATTTTTCTTAGTACAATCCTGATGAAATACGAGGGAAGAACCAGCATGATAATACAAAGCAATCCTTGCCACAAGCTCTGCAGATGGATTTGCAAAATGTCCTATCACAAATTCTGGCTTAAAATCTTGTTTTTGCAACTCCCCTATTATTTTCCTCATCTGCCTTTTCATAGCAGCCCTCGAATACCCTAAGCCGGGATACCACTTAAGCATAGGATAGCGATATATCTTGGCTCCGTATTCCACATGCTGTAGATTTTTTCTCGATCTTACCGATGGCACCATTGTGGAAATTCTATTGGCAAATCTCTCTTTGACGTATTTCGGAATCGCATAACAAATAAGAGGAAATTTACTAGGACAGTGCATAACAATAACCTTGTGTCCTGCAGCCACCCACTCCTTCACAAAATAATTCACCGTTTTGGTAGGCTTATTATCTCCTATATCATCTGGCTGAGAATACATCTGTGTTATCACTAGTATTTTCATTCTTTTCTCCTTTGCCATACCACTTTTTAGTCTTGTCTTTCTATCTGATCAAGCAGCACTGTTACCAAATTTTTATAATCAAATTCTTCTGCTACCTGTCTGCCATTATCACCATATTTACAAAATAATTCCATATGGTCTTTTTTCATATTTCTAAATTTGACAATACCATCCGCCACTACCTCTGGATGATTGTCCACCACCATACCGCACTCTCTATTTTTTACAATATCATAATTTGGCTGAACCATAGATAAAATAGGATGACCACTCGCAAGATACATAAATAATTTATTCGGACTTAATCCATATTTACATATAGAACCATTCATAAAATTAAATAAATTTATATCACTTCTTGTCAACATATTAGGAGCATATTTTATATCCAGCCTCCCTTTTAATATAATATTATTGAGCTTTTCTTTTCTTATTTTATCTTCCAAAGCCTGACGATAATCTCCGTCACCATAAATCAAAATCTTTATTCCCTGTTCCCCGCGCATTTGGAGTACACGTGCCGCATCAACTATTAAATCTACATGATTCGCTTTTCGAATTGAACCAAGATAAACCGCCTTAAACTGTTCTGTATCCAGATCTTTATCCTTCAACCATATATTTTTTCTCTGCCTATCAAAAGTTTCTAAATCTACTCCGTTATTCAAATATCCAATACGAGCACAATCCACTTTTCCTCCATGTGATTTATCCCAGTGATGATCTATTATATAATCCTTTCCTCCCTCAAAAGAAAAAATTATTCCATCTGCATTTGCATAAGAAAAATATTCCATCTGATATAATATTTTGGCTGCAATACTGTTTCTTTTTAATAATCCTGCATCTATAAAGCTTTCTGGCCACAGATCCAAAATATCATAAATAATTCTTGTTCCATATCTCTTTTTCCATCTCAAAAATATATTTCCAAAAAGCCCTGCAAAATCACTTACAATACAATCTGGCTTTGGCAAATGTCTTCTCAGCCGCCAGACAGCATGCTGAAATTTTATGGATGCTAACACCCTTTGCATATTTCCTTTATAATTAGACTCACGGATAATAATAAATTTGGCACCATCAAATTTAATCTTCCGATAAGGAATATTTTCCTCTATTAAATTTTCCTCTCTTCCATGAATCTTGCTGCCACAAATAATATATACACAATATCCTTTTTCTTCTAAATATTGACTTAACATAATCTGCCTTGTGCGCACAACAATGGGCACAGCATATTCATTCACCAGCCATATAACTTTTTTATTCATCTGTAATTCCTTCGCACTCTATCTTTTCATCGCTGTAATAAATAAAATAATTTAAATTATATTCATCATTAAAAATTAATTTCGACGGTGTCTCACTTACCTTATGTTTTTCATAAAGCCATGAATAATTCTCACAATTATCAAATAATTTGCATAAAGATGCATTTTGTTCTGTAATAAACCGTACCCCCGCATACTTTTTCCCCAACATATGCCTCACCGGTTCAAAACCTTCCAATTTCCCCAATGATGCCAAAATAATACCAGTAACAATGGGATACCCTGTGCTTAATTCCGTCAATGGATAAGTAATGTGATCACCTCCTGGCCTTGCATTAACCTCGATTAAATAGATCTCCCCATCTATTATTTTTATCTCTGTATGGCAGGGTCCATTCTCTATCTTTAATGCCAACAAAATATCTGACACAATTCTCTCCACTTTCTCTCTTATCTCCGATGTCAAATCTGCCGGCTGATCATGCCCTAGCTCTAAGCATCTGGGCGGACCAGATGTGATTTTCCTTGTCACTTGAACAATATATGGTTTTCCCTTATAACTTAAGCTTTCTACAGAATATTCCTGCCCACCCGAAAGATATTGTTCTATCAACACCCCATCTATTCTTGAATACAGCGCCGATCTGCTAACTTCCTTTTCCAATTCATCCTGCGTATGCACCACTATAATTCCTCTTTTACCTCCAGCCGCCAGCGACTTAACAATCAGAGGAAATGTTCTAAGTTTAGGAATGTCTCTCTCTGTACACTGCCAATAGAGCGGCTGTCTCAGTCCTTGTACTTGTCCTGCCTTTTCTCTATTTAAAAACTTATTGGTCAACTCCCTCGCATCTTCCACCTGATTTCCTATAAGCCCTAATTGATCTGCAATCAATGCTGCTGGATATATTGTCAATTCCGTGGTCGCTATAACTCCGTTTACTTTTGCTTTTTTACATACCAAAACAATCTGATCAATATCAAAAATATCTATTTTATAAAAATAATCCACATATGAAACTGCTACATCCTCTTTATTAAACGAAAAACAATATGTCTCAATTTTTAATTCCTTAGCCCGTTTCGCAAGTATTTTTGCAAATGTTCCCGAACCAATAATTGCTATTTTATCCATAACGGTTTCCTTATCTTTCAGCCTTATTGCCTATTTATTTTGTTTCACCAACTGATAAATCTCATCCATAAATCCCTGCTTATAATGAAAAACTAAAGAGACTTTATTTTCTGCATCCACATGTGTATAAATTAACTGTATTGCTAACATATTCATTTCTGTTTCAATCAATTTATATAATTTCGTCGCTAATGCTTTTCTTCTATATTTCTCAAAAATCTGGACTGCTCCAATATACAACCTTTTTTCTAATTGGAAAAAATGAGGATATGCCCAGATAAATCCTGCAATTTCATCTTTCACAGCTATGCAATAACCAGTTGCCTTTCCTTTATCTAAATAGTCCGCAAACTCCTCCATTTTTGTTACCGCATCATTATGGCAAAAACCATTTATTAGAACATGATTTTTTACATTATCCTCATAAAGTCTGACAAATATTTCCCGATGCTCTCTCACAAATTTTTTATCTATTTTCCGCCAAATTTTCCCCCCCCCCGAATAGAAATCTAACTCCTTTTCTTTTATGACTGAAATTTGCTTTACAAGTTGAATTCGTTCTTTTTTATAACCTGCCCGATCATAAAACCTCAACGCTCCTTGATTTTGTGCCTCTACGTGAAGATAAACCGCCCCATAACCCAATCTAGCGGCTGCATCCTCCACTTTTCTTAATAAACTTTCTCCATAATGCTTGTTTCTATATTTTGAATCAACGTGAAGAATACTTACATACAATCTTTCTTTATCATCTCGAAATGGATATGGATACGCCCACAAAAAACCTATTAGCTTCTGTTCCTCAAAGGCACCAAATATTATTGTTTTTTCTTTTCCTATATAATCGAGCAACTCTTGATATTTCTGAGATGCCTGCTCAACTACAAAAGATTCTTCAAATGCTGCATTTTTTACACTTTCATAAATATAGCAAGTTATTTCCTTTTGATACTTCTCACAATCCTTGACAAATAATCTTTTAACGTTCAATCCAACACCTCTTGCATAACAGTCAACACACAATCTACCATTCTCTCCATATCATCCAATCCATATCTCTGATCAATCGGCAAACATAAATTATTTTTATAAAAAGTCTCTGCTTCCTCACATATATCTGTTAAACTATCTGCTTTTGGCCAGAGAATAGGGCTATATATTTGTCTTTCAGTTAGCTTTTTTTGCAAAGCATCTCTATTTTTTACAGAAATCACAAGATAAAAAGGCGTATCATTACATGATAATTCCGGCGTCAATATCTTTATTTGTTTATGTTCCAACAATCTGTTATAAACAAGCTTATAATTTCTGCGCCTATTCCTCCTCAATGTCTCGACATCCAAGGATGCTTGCATTCTCTCAGCCATCGGACTGATTCTATATAACTTCTGTTCCTTCTCCAAGATTTTTTCCGCTTTTTGAAATAAAGCAAGAAATTTTTCCTTATTTTCTGTCTCCCCACTTATGTATCTATATTTTGCATATCCAGCCTCTATTTTGGCAGTTTCTAAAGCTTTGTGATATTCCCTTGGTTTATTTTCAAATTTTCCTTGGCTGCATACTGCATAAGCTCCATCGGGAGCTCCCTCCCATTTTCTCAGGCTTCCTATGGTATAATCAAATTCTATATATTTCAAATTACTGTATAAACATTGTGTTCTATCTTCTATAAATACCACACCTTTTTGCCTATACTTTTCTATCACTGATTCACATTCCATTAATGTATCAAACCCAAAATATCTATGAATAAGAACGACCTTGGCATCACTCTTCTCCAAAGCTTCTTGAAGCATCTTGCCCGTTAACATCAGACAATGATCAAGAGAATATGAACACAGTTGATAACCATAATCCAAAAATGGCTGTATTACTGTCTCGCAAGTAAATGCTGGGATCAATGCTATTTTTTTTATTTTTTTCTTCCCTTTTTCTATATGATGAAGGATAAAACGTTCCGCACCTCTTCCAGTAGATAACAATACCATATCACTACCAGTAATATTATATGGTTCCAAGCTGCTAAGCGTATCCTTTTCATATTCCACTGTTGGATCAATCCAAAAATTACTTCCTATCTCTTTATACACTTTTCTTTTCTCTTTCTATATGCAAAGGCTGATGAAGAATACATTCCTTTCCGTCTACCCAGATATGTACTTTTCCATCCTTATCTTTGATGCCTTTTGTCAAATCTGCAACATTTTCTCTTTTACACACCTTGATAAATGTCTGAATGATAATTTTCATATCTCCTATAAAGGTTATCTTATTTACATACTCCAAATCATAATGAAAAATTTTCTCCCATGTAAGAAAGCTTCGCCCATTAATCTGAGCTAGACCAGTCAAGCCCGGTCTGACGTCATGCCTGTGATGCTCTTCCTCTGTATAATAGGGTAAATATTCTGTCATCAAAGGTCTTGGCCCAACGATTGACATATCCCCTTTTAGAATATTGATTAATTCAGGAAGCTCATCAAATGATAACTGCCGAATAAATGCTCCAAAAGAAGTCAATCGTTTTTCATCTGGCAGCAATTTTCCATCTTTCCCACATTGTTCTGTCATCGTTCGAAATTTATAGAGATAAAATATTTTTTCTTTTAAACCCGGCCTTTTTTGTGAAAATAGAATGGGTCTGCCAAGCTTAATTCCTACAAGAACTGACACGCCAATCCATACAGGACTCAATGTAAGCAAAAGCAAAAAAACAAACACAACCTCCAATGGTCTTTTTAAAACTGCCTCATATGGGCCATATGGAACATGTTCTTTCGCCTCCGCTGCCCGCTTTTGCATTTTATTTGTTTTTTGATATATATTCCGCCCAATTATACTTCCAACCAAAATAGGAAAAATAATCTTTACAGACTTTTTCATATCTCCTTCTGCACTCCCATTTATTTAAAACATCTACAAACTATTTCAATTATTTTCTCTTGCTGTTCCTCTGTCATCTTATTATCCGAAGGCAGGCATAAACCCCTGTTAAATAAATCTGTACTGATGTCCTCATCTATTGTTACATAATGATGATTTCTGTA
>CAMUFS010000122.1 GCA_947088195.1 uncultured Clostridia bacterium | reverse complement strand
GAATATTATTAATGGAGGTGTTGTGGAGAAAGCCTTCAGACCAAATGAGAAATTCCCTACAGCGCGCATTGACAGAAATGATATGCAGTATCTATATTCAGACGGAGAGTTATTTCATTTTATGGATGTAAATACTTACGAGCAGATTGCACTGAGCGCAGATGATATTGGAAATGCCCTTAAGTTTGTAAAAGAAAATGAGATGGTTAAGATCTGTTCTTACAATGGAAGTGTGTTCGCTGTTGAGCCTCCGCTTTTTGTGGAGCTGGAGATCACAGATACAGAGCCGGGCTTTAAGGGAGATACCGCTACGGGTGCATCCAAGCCTGCAACGGTGGAGACAGGTGCTGTTGTGGCTGTGCCTCTTTTTGTAGAGCAGGGTGAGAAGATCAAGATTGATACTAGAACCGGAGAGTATATGTCAAGAGTGTAGACTCTATGAAAAAAGAATAAGGAATAAAAATAAAACCGCAGCTACATAATTAGATGGCTGTGGTTTTTTTATGCGCACGGGCACCCGAAGGAAGTATGTCAGCTAAGCTGACAGGTGCCCGGCGCGCGAGTAGGTGAGAAAAACATCCCCTACTCGATTGTGTACAAGCACCTAAAGGAAGCATGTGAATGACAAGGAAGGAATTTTCTTTTTGGTGGATGACACAGAATGTTGATCGTTTCATACTATGTTAATGTAAGGTAAACAGATGTCATTGAGAATAAATGGCGTACTGTCAAGAAGGGAGTTATTGTATTGGATAATAATTGTCGTAACCCATACTATAGAAACAGGATGCAAGGTCCCTGCCAAAACATGGAGAATAACTGCAGGGGAATGAGAAAGGAGTGCCGCTGCCATGTAGATAACCAGTTAGATGGAATGCCTTTGGCGATGGCCTATGTGCCATGGCAGCACTGGAAGGAAACATATGAGCCGTGCAAAGCACTGAGCATTGGAACAATATTCCCAGAATTAAATCTTCCGTTGATGGAAAGGAGCTGTGTCAAATGAATATGGAACAGAGACGTTTAATGCAGCAGATCTATGAGGCAGGCTTTGTCATTGATGATGTGCTGTTATATTTGGATACTCATCCTTGTGATGAGGAGGCACTTGCTTATTATGAGTCCTTCCGTAAATTATATGCTAAGTTGTTGAAGGATTATACCATTCATTTTGGACCGCTCCGCGTGGATCAGGTAGATGTATCAAATCAGTGGGCATGGGTAAAGACGCCATGGCCGTGGGAAATGGAGGGTTGTTAATATGTGGAATTATGAAAAACGCTTACAATATCCAATTAAAATAAAAAATCCAGATCCTAAGATTGCTATGGTGATTATGAGTCAATTTGGTGGTCCAGATGGAGAACTGGCGGCAAGTATGAGATATTTGTCACAGCGCTATGTTATGCCATATCGTGAGGTGGCAGGGCTTTTGACAGATATAGGTACAGAAGAATTGGCACATATGGAGATGGTTAGTACGATTGTTCATCAGCTTACTAGAAATTTGACACCAGAGGAAATAAGAAACTCCGGTTTTGCTAATTATTATGTGGATCACACGCTTGGACTGTGGCCTCAGTCTGCGGGTGGTGTTCCGTTTAATGCTTGTGAATTTCAGTCAAAGGGAGATCCAATTACAGATTTGCATGAGGATATGGCAGCAGAGCAGAAGGCGCGTTCAACCTATGATAATATATTGAGATTGGTGAAGGATCCAGATGTGTGTGATCCCATTCGTTATCTGAGAGAACGAGAAATTGTGCACTATCAGAGATTTGGGGAAGGATTGCGCATCGTGCAGGATAATCTTGATTCGAGAAACTTCTATGCATTTAATCCCGCCTTTACCAATCCTTGTACATCAAAATAAGGAAGTAATATATTCAAGATAAAACAACAAATATTTGTATAGAAAAAAGAAGAAAAAAACAGCGGGTGATTTGCAAAGCAGATTATTCGTTGTTTTTTTAGATTTTTTTTATAATTTTTTAAAAACAGTCTGAAAAGAGGTTGTATCTTTATAAAAAAAATGTTATAATAAATAAGCCTTTAACAGATGTTAAGATTTTGTTAAAAACGGGAACCTTGACAGTAGAATATGGTATTGTATCTAAGCTGATGAAAGTAAAGAAGAGTAATATTTTAGGAGAAATATGAGTAATCAAGATTATATCTTCAAGGGAGGACGAAAGAGTTATGATTGAAAAAATCAAGATGATGAAGGTGGAAAGGAAGCTGAGATTTTGCTTTACACTGGTAGTAATCCTCGCCAGCTTATCTGGAATTGTGGGGCTGTTTATCTTATTGTATGCAGATACAAGCTACAGTAAAGCATTGGTCAACAATGGTTTTTCTCAGGGCGAGATTGGTATTTTCAGTACATATCTGAACAAGGAGCCAGCGCTGGTAAGGGAATTGATTTTTTTGGAAGATGAGGCAGATTTACGGGCAACAGGTACAGAATTAGATGAGGTAAAGGTTCTGACAGATGAAGCTTTAGCCATAGTAAAAGAGCATTGTGTTACAAAGGAAGAGCAGCAGTTTTTGGCGACGATCGATGAGCTGCTTCCAAAGTATCGTGCTATTTTTAAAGAAGTAAGACAGCTTGCTACAGAAAATAAAAATCAAGAAGCTATCGAGATATTGATGACACAGGGAAAACCTACCTTGAAGCAGCTTACGAATGCAGTGGAAGGCTTGATTGACTTAAATGTTGATAATGGAAATAGAGTATCTGGCAATCTTACCCTACAGACATATATTATTATTGGTGTTATGCTGATTGTTATTATTATTGCGATAGCGATATCTATGAAGTTGGCAGGAAGTGTATCAAGAATGTTCTCTGAGCCTATTATTAAGGTGAAGGATGCATCCGTTCAGCTTGCAAAGGGTAATTTGAATGTTGATATTGAGAGTATGTATCCTGACGAGATCGGTGAGATGACAGATTCCTTTGCTGAGGCGGCAGAGATGATCAAGGCTTATATTGCCGAGCTCACAGAGGCTCTTACTGAGGTTGCAGCGGGTAATTTTAATGTTTCAACTAATATAGAATTTAAGGGTGACTTTAAGGCATTGGAAGATGCGATCACCATGTTTACCAATTCTTTGAGTGACACGATGGGACGAATTAATGAGGCATCAGAGCAGGTTGCATTGGGCGCAGGTCAGATGGCGGAGAGTGCACAGTCGCTTGCTGAGGGAGCGACCGATCAGGCGGGCTCTGTTGAGGAATTGACGGCTACCATTCAGACAATTACAGAGGCTGTTATCCACAGCTCAGAGCAGGCTAATAAGTCTTATCTCAGCGCCAAGGAATTTGAGGCAGAGGCAGAAAAGAGCAATGAGGATGTTAAGCAGTTGAATGATGCTATGGAGCGTATTAATAATACCTCTAAGGAAATTGCAAATATTATTGCAGAGATTGAGGATATTGCTGCACAGACAAATCTGTTGTCATTAAATGCATCGATCGAGGCAGCAAGGGCAGGAGAGGCAGGAAAGGGCTTTGCTGTTGTGGCAGATCAGATCGGCAAGCTTGCGTCAGACAGTGCAAATTCTGCAATTAATACAAAGAGATTAATTGAAAATTCTATTCAAGAAATCGCAGAGGGAAATAACATTACAATTAAGACGACATCAGCGATTGAATCAGTAATTAACGGCATTAAGTCGTTGGCAAGCTCCACGCATGAGATCAGTGAGCTGTGTGTCTCTCAGGCAGAGTCCATGAAACAGCTAGAATTAGGTGTTGAACAGATATCAGAGGTTATTCAGAGCAATTCAGCAGCGGCACAGGAAACATCTGCTACAAGCGAGGAATTGTCCGCACAGTCAGAGAATCTGGAACATCTGGTAGGGCAGTTTAAGTTAAAGGTTTAATGTTAAAAATAGGTTCTTTATACGCGATGACTTATATACAATGCAGTGTCAAGATGAGGCACATATTCATATTAAAATGACATAGGATTCTCCGCTGGAAATATTTCCAGCGGGGCGATCCTTTTTTTGTGCATATGGACATCTACGAGTGTGTTTTAAGAATCGTTCCTGCCAGATAATTGTGATATGCATCTGGCAGAAAGTATTTTTCAGATATATCCTAGTGAAAATAAAATACGAATAGAAAAGAGAGTGGAAAAAATGCTTGAAAAACATGTATATGATCAGTACATTATGATATTAAAGGATGAATTGGTTCCGGCTTTGGGCTGTACAGAGCCAATCGCTATCGCTTATGCAGCAGCAAAGGCTAGAAAGATTTTGGGAGAGATGCCAGAGCGTATGGAAATGTGTTGCAGTGGCAATATTATTAAAAACGTGAAGGGGGTCACTGTGCCAAATTCTGGTGGTCGGAAAGGAATTGATATAGCGGCAGTGCTTGGAGTAGTAGGAGGAGATGCAGATAGAGAGCTGGAGGTTTTGGAGGATGTGACAGAGAAGGATGTCCTCAGAGCAGAAGAATTGGTGCGCCAAGGATTTTGTAAATGCTCACTTCAGGAGGGTGTGGAGAATTTATACATTGTGGCAAAGGTTTATACAAGTGCTCACAGTGCCGAGGTGACAATTATTAACCGCCATACGCTGATCACTAAAATAGTGAAGGATAATCAAGTAATTTATGAACATAAGATCAGTGAGAGTGCATTGGAAAAAGGAGACAAGTCCCTGTTAAATGTGAGGGATATTCTCACCTTTGCAGATACTCTCACTCTTGCGGATGTAGAGGAGGTTATTCGAGATCAGATAGAGAAGAATACAGCGATCTCGCAGGAGGGAGTGATCCATCCCTATGGTGCACAGATTGGGCGTACTTTGCTGGATGTATTTGGAAATGATGTGCGCACACGTGCTAGGGCAAAGGCGGCAGCAGGCTCGGATGCCAGAATGGGCGGCTGCTCCATGCCAGTTGTGATCAATTCCGGCAGTGGCAATCAGGGCATGACAGTATCGCTGCCTGTGATAGAGTATGCAAAAGAATATGAGGCGACCAAGGAACAGCTCTATCGTGCTCTGGTTGTGGCAAATTTAATTTCCATTCACCAAAAAAAATATATTGGAAGCTTGTCCGCTTACTGTGGGGCAGTCAGCGCTGCATGTGGTGCAGGGGCAGCGATCACATATCTGCGCGGCGGAACATATGAAGAAGTTGGCTTGACCATTATCAATACTATAGGAAATGTGGGCGGAATTGTCTGTGATGGTGCAAAATCTTCCTGTGCGGCCAAGATAGCCTCCGCGGTGGACGCCGCAATTCTTGCGCATTATATGGCGATGAAGCATGTATCATTCCAGCCGGGAGAGGGGATTGTACAGGAGGATCTGGAAGATACCATAAAGAGTATGGGATATATTGGAAGAGTTGGGATGAAGATGACAGATACAGAAATATTAAATATTATGATAGATCGGGTTGATGTGGCAAATATATGAGAAGAATATTAATGCTATTTACAGGGGGAACCATCGCCTCCATAAAAACAGAATATGGGTTGGAGCCAATTTTGGATGCAAGGCAGATTCTTTCCTATCTGCCATCACTGGAATCGGACATTGCCTTAGAGACCATACAGATCTGTAATTTAGACAGCACAAATGTGGACAGTACGATTTGGCTTAAGTTAGAAAGGGAGATTGAGGAGCACTATGAGAGCTTTGATGGGTTTGTGGTCTGTCATGGGACAGATACCATGGCATACACAGCAGCAGCGCTCTCTTATCTGATACAAGATTCTTTGAAACCGATTGTGCTCACTGGTTCACAGCAGCCAATTCAGATGGAGATCACCGATGCCAAAAAAAATCTATATGACAGCATAATTTATGCTGCGGATCAGAAAAGTCAAGGAATCTGTCTGATTTTTGATGGAAAAGTGATAGCAGGCACAAGGGCGAAGAAAACAAAAAGCTTCAGCTATCATGCATTTTCCAGCATTAATTTTCCAGAGCTTGCCTCTATGCAGCACGGCAGGATTGTGCGTTATCTTCCTTCAGAAATAGAGGAGAAAAAGGTGAGCTTTTATCATGCGATGAGCCAGCGGATATATGCACTTAAGCTGACACCGGGAATGCATCCAGCGATTCTTGCATCTATATTTCAAGAATATGATGGCATAGTGGTGGAGAGCTTTGGTGTGGGAGGCATACCAGACAGCATGATAGAAGATTTTCTAAGGTTAGTGAAGCAGTACCGGGAAGGCTCTAAGATAATTGTTATGACAACGCAGGTGACATATGAGGGCAGTAATCTGTCAACCTATGAAGTGGGAAAACGCCTGAGTGGAAAAATTCCATATCTGGAAGCATACGATATGAATTTTGAGGCAGTATTTACAAAGCTGATGTGGATACTTGGAATGGGAAAGCTAAGTTTTCGGGAGATTGAGAGGTTGTTTTATAAAAAAATTAATTACGATCAGCTTTTTAGTCCAGAATTATAAAAAGAGAGGAAGACATAGCCATATTACACCCAAACCTTACAAAATTGTAAGACAGTGAGGAAAAGCTGTAAGCTAAATCCATGGAATCTCTGTGTTTTATTCGTTATAATAGAGAAAAGAAAATCAAGTAAGACAAAAGATATTGTTCAGATTTTCTAAATAATAGAGATATGGAAAGAGGTTTTAGTATGGCATTGTTGGAAATTAAGAATTTAAAGAAAGTGTATACAAGCCGCATGGGTGGAATGAAGGTATGCGCGCTGAATGATGTTAGTTTTTCTGTGGAAAAGGGCGAATATGTGGCGATTATGGGTGAGTCTGGTTCGGGAAAGACAACCTTATTAAATATTTTGGCATCGCTGGATAAGCCAAGCACAGGCAGTGTATTTTTGGAGGAACGAGATATAACAGCGATCCGACAGAAGGATATCTGCGCATTCCGCAGAGATAATATGGGTTTTGTATTTCAGGATTTTAATTTGCTGGATACTTTAACATTGCAGGATAATATTTTTCTGCCATTGGTGTTGGCGCAGGTGCCTTATCAGGAGATGTATAATCGTCTTTCCCCTCTGGCACAGAAGCTGGAGATCAAGGATCTGCTTGACAAATATCCCTATGAGGTGTCAGGAGGACAGAAGCAGCGTGCCGCAGCGGCGCGAGCTCTGATTACACAGCCCAAAATTGTGTTTGCGGATGAGCCGACAGGAGCACTAGATTCAAGGGCAGCAGATAAGCTTCTATCACTATTTGCCAAGGTAAATGAGGAGGGACAGACAATTCTGATGGTAACGCACAGCATCAGCGCAGCAAGCCATGCAAGACGTGTGCTGTTTATCAAAGATGGAAGTGTATTTAACCAGATTTACCGGGGCACGCATACGAAAGAAGAGATGTATAAGTTAATTTCAGATACACTCACTCTTCTTCATATGGGAGGTGATACAAATGAAAAAGAATAAGGTGCTTCCCCTACTCGCCTGTACTGGTATTGCGAAAAATAAAGAATTGTATCTCCCTTATCTTGGAGCTGGTATATTTTCTGTCTTCCTGTATTTTACTTTTGCTTCTATCCTTTATCATCCTATTATGGGAACTCTTCCAAGGGCCCAATACGCATATATAATGTTGATGATAGGATTTGTGTTATTAAATATTATTATACTTCCGTTTTTACATTATACGTATCGGTTTGTGATCAAGCGAAGAAAAAAAGAATTGGGGCTTTATAGCATTTTAGGGCTTGAGAAAAAACATATTATGGTTATGATGCTATATGAAAGCATTGTCACAACAGGAATCATTATATTGGGTGGCGTTATCTTTGGGCTTGTATTTGCAAAGCTGATTTTTATGTTACTTTTTTATATGATAAAGCTGCCTGTTTTAAATGATTTTCCTTTTTCTCTGAAAGCATTTCAGATTACGACACTATTTTTCTGTGTAGCAGCGTTGTTTAATCTTGCATTTAGCTTATATGCGGTTGGAAAATCAAATCCGATTGAACTGTTTGCGGAAAGCAGAAGAGGAGAAAAGAAACCAAGATTTCTGTGGCTGCTCGCAGCGGCTGGTGTACTTATTTTGGGCTGGGGATACTTTTTGTCAGTCACAGCAAAGACGGATGAAATGCTATTTATAAATTTCTTTTTAGCAGTTTTTCTAGTTGTGATAGGAACCTATTTTATATTTACTTCTGGAAGCGTAATGGCTCTGGGAATATTAAAAAGGAGACAGGGCTTTTATTATAAACCATCCAATTTTATCACTGTTTCTGGAATGTATTACC
>CAMUFS010000121.1 GCA_947088195.1 uncultured Clostridia bacterium | reverse complement strand
GGATAGAAATCTAGTATTTATGTTTGCCTGTGTGGAGACAGCGGCAATGTATGCGTTTCAGTGGAAGGTTTTGGTGGCGAATGTAGAGATTTCTTCTGCGATTTTTATGTATTTGCTGCTGCTTTTGCTGGGAGTTATTATCTTGTTGCCATATCAGAGAGATGTGAAGATAGATGAGCAGCTATATCAGAAAGAGTTTCCACTCAGCTTGTTTTCAGAAGGGGAGGAGCATTGGCTGTATGGGTATTATAGAAATAAAGATAAAAAGAAGATATGGGGAAAAAAGCCAGAGGGATGGCTTCCCGGATGGAATCATTCTCTAGTTAGGGTGAAGATATTTTTGTTATTGGTTCAGGCAGTTTTATATGGTGCGATAGCAGTATTTATATGGAGGCTATTTTAGCTTATTAGGAAAGTCCCCCACTTCTAAGCCGTAAAAGAAAAGCGGTGAGTGGGGGATTTGTTTGTGTCAGGTGGGTGAGTCTATGGTATTGTTATATAATAGTTCATGAAAAATTCATAATTTCCTACTTGCAAAAATTAAGATATGTGTTATAGTAATTATAGAACAAATATAAGAAAGGTGTTCTGGAAAAGGAGGAACCGTTATGAATATCAGCAAATTTACCCAGAAATCTTTGGAAGCAGTAAATGGCATGGAAAAGCTTGCCTATGAGTATGGCAATCAAGAGATAGAGGAAGAGCATTTATTATATAGCCTGCTTACACAGGAGGACAGCTTGATCTTAAAGCTTATCGAAAAGATGGAAATTCACAAAGAATATTTTCTAAATCGTGTTCAGTCAGATTTGGAGAAGCGTGTGAAAGTGTCCGGCGGGCAGCTTTATATTGGAGCCATGCTTAATAAAGTCTTGATCTCAGCGGAGGATGAGGCAAAACAGATGGGAGATGAGTATGTATCAGTAGAGCATCTCTTTTTGTCTTTGTTAAAGAATCCCAATGCTGCAGTGAAGGAGCTATTTAGGGAATTTGGCATTACAAAAGAGCGATTTTTGCAGGCACTTTATACTGTGAGAGGCAATCAGAGAGTGACAAGCGATAATCCTGAGGCGACATATGATACTTTGGAGAAATATGGACAGGATCTGGTTGAGAAGGCGAGAGAGCAGAAGCTTGATCCCGTGATTGGGCGGGACACAGAGATTCGAAATGTCATTCGAATCCTTTCGCGCAAGACAAAGAATAATCCTGTTCTGATTGGAGAGCCAGGGGTTGGAAAAACAGCGGCTGTTGAAGGACTGGCACAGCGTATTGTCAGGGGAGATGTGCCAGAGGGACTTAAAAATAAGCGTATATTTGCACTGGATATGGGGGCTCTCGTGGCCGGTGCAAAGTATCGTGGTGAATTTGAGGAGAGATTGAAGGCTGTACTGGAAGAAGTCAGAAAGAGTGAGGGAGAGATCATTTTATTTATTGATGAGCTGCATCTGATTGTTGGCGCGGGGAAGACGGACGGCGCGATGGATGCCGGCAATATGTTAAAGCCTATGCTCGCCCGCGGTGAACTGCATTGTATTGGAGCTACCACATTAGATGAGTACAGGAAATACATTGAGAAGGACCCAGCACTTGAGAGAAGATTTCAGCCTGTAATGGTAGATGAGCCAACTGTGGAGGATACCATCTCGATCTTAAGAGGATTAAAGGATCGCTATGAGGTATTTCATGGTGTTAAGATAACAGATGCAGCTTTGGTGGCATCGGCAACATTGTCCCACCGCTATATTTCCGATCGTTTTCTTCCTGATAAAGCGATTGATCTGGTCGATGAGGCGTGCGCATTAATTAAGACAGAATTGGATTCTATGCCAGCGGAGCTTGACGAGCTGTCAAGAAGGATTATGCAGCTTGAGATAGAGGAGGCGGCGCTTAAGAAAGAGACAGATAAGCTAAGTCAGGACAGGCTGTCCTCCTTGCAGAAAGAGCTTGCGGAGCAGAGGGATGAATTTAATAGTAAAAAAGCGCAGTGGGATAATGAAAAGACCTCTGTGGAAAGCTTGCAAAAATTGCGCGAGGAGATTGAGAATTTAAATAATGAGATAGCCAAAGCACAGCGAGAATATGATCTGAATAAAGCTGCTGAGCTTCAATATGGCAAGCTGCCCGCTTTGCAGAAACAGCTTGCCAACGAGGAGGAGCAGATGCGGAATAAAGATCTATCTCTTGTTCGTGAAGCGGTGACAGAGGATGAGATCTCCCGCATTATTTCCAGATGGACAGGGATTCCAGTGGCAAAGCTGACAGAAAGTGAGAGAAGCAAGACACTTCATCTGGAGGATGAGCTGCATAAAAGGGTAGTTGGGCAGGATGAGGGTGTCACTCGTGTGACGGAGGCAATCCTGCGCTCCAAGGCGGGAATCAAAGATCCCAGCAAACCAATAGGTTCTTTTCTGTTTTTGGGACCTACCGGAGTAGGCAAGACAGAGCTTGCAAAGGCGCTTGCAGAGAGCTTATTTGATGATGAACAAAATATGGTGCGCATTGATATGAGCGAATATATGGAGAAATACTCGGTGTCTAGGCTGATTGGAGCGCCTCCCGGATATGTGGGCTATGAGGAGGGCGGACAGCTTACGGAGGCAGTGAGAAGAAAGCCATATTCCGTTGTATTGTTTGATGAGATAGAAAAGGCACATCCCGATGTGTTTAACATTCTCCTTCAGGTTTTGGATGATGGAAGAATCACGGATTCACAGGGCAGATGTGTAGATTTTAAAAACACGATCTTGATTATGACGTCAAATATTGGTTCTTCGTATCTTTTGGAAGGAATTGATGAACAGGGAGAGATCAAGAAGGAATATGCCGATATGGTGCTTCAGGATCTGAGAAATCATTTCCGCCCAGAATTTTTGAACCGTCTGGATGAAACCATTATGTTTAAGCCACTTACAAAAGAGAATGTAAGCGCGATTATCTCCCTTTTGATGAAGGAATTGAATCAGAGACTTGCGGAGAAAGAGGTTGGGATTGCGTTGTCAGAAAGAGCAGAGAAATTTATTGTAGATGAGGCATATGATCCTATATATGGAGCTAGGCCATTGAAGCGGTACTTGCAAAAGACCGTGGAGACATTGTCAGCAAAGCTGATTCTTGGCGGAAATGTACGGGCTGGCAACACGATCGTGATTGATGAGCAGAATGGAGAGTTGAGTGCTTATATAAATTGATTGGTATTAAATTCATAACTATAGTCAATAGAGAGGAGCTTTTCCGTAAGCTCCTTTTTGTTGATCTGGAGAGAAA
This sequence comes from uncultured Clostridia bacterium, assembly GCA_947088195.1. Lineage (GTDB taxonomy): Bacteria > Bacillota > Clostridia > Lachnospirales > Lachnospiraceae > RGIG8607. The sequence continues at coordinate 4,971 of CAMUFS010000121.1, read as the reverse complement.
GGCAGAGGTCGTCCAGATTATTATAATGATCGCGGAGCTGTGTGTTGATGTAGCTTAGAAGTATAAAGGGGTCTTTGGGTAATTCTTTGTGTGACATGGTATTTCCTCTCTGCTTAATTATTTTTCAAACACTATAACATAGTTCGGGGAAATATGCAAGCTGGACAAAGAAAAAGGAGTATGATAAAATCAGGTACAGAATTTTATTCTATCATAGTAGGAGAGGTGACAAAGGATGAGAGCAGAGACAATAAAAAGAAGTAGTATGCTTTTGCTGACAGCATTTATCTGGGGGATCGCTTTTGTGGCGCAGAGTGTGGGAATGGAATATGTGGAGCCGTTCACTTTTAATGCAGTGCGCTGTATCTTGGGAGGATTGGTTTTGATTCCTTGTATTATATGGCAGGAGAGAAGGAAGGATAAAAAAGAGGGAATTTATGCAGGTTATAATAGGAAAGCTTTATTGGCAGGGGGGATTTTGTGTGGCATTGCCCTGTGTGCAGGAAGTAGCCTGCAGCAGATAGGAATTTCTCTTTATACAGCGGATACCAATGTAGGAAAAGCAGGCTTTATCACAGCTCTTTATATTATTCTGGTGCCATTGATCGGGATATTTGGAAAGAAAAAGGTGGGAGCGTTTGTATGGCTTGGTGTGCTGCTCTCTCTGTTGGGATTTTATTTTTTATGTGTAAAACAGGGGTTTTCGGTGGAGAGGGCAGACTGGATTGTGTTGGCTGGTTCTGTCGCTTTTTCTTTTCATATTTTGATTATTGATTTTTTTACAGGACGGACAGAAGGAATTAAGATGTCATGTATTCAATTTTTTATCTGTGGGATGATCTGTCTTATTTTTATGTTTTTTTTGGAACAACCTACATGGGCAGCTATCTGGGCGGCGAGAACACCTATTTTATATGCAGGAATTATGTCGTGCGGTGTGGCATATACATTTCAGATTATCGGACAGAAGAATATGAATCCCACGGTTGCCTCATTAATTCTTAGTCTGGAATCTGTGTTTTCTGCTCTGGCAGGGTGGGTATTATTAAAACAAGAATTAAGTGTGAGGGAGATACTGGGATGTATTTTGGTATTTGCTGCGATTATATTGGCTCAGTTACCTTCGGATAAGATTTTTGGAAAAGGAAAGATAAAAATTGGATAGGAGGCAGTTTTGTGAGGAATGGGGTTATATGGATTAGGAAGTCTGTCATTTCTCTGCTCTGCATATATTTGATATAAGGATCAAAAAGAAGGCATGTGGGGATGAAAAAGGCATGGATAATTGGCATACTAATGTTGTTTATGGGGACAGTGTGCATCAAGGTGAGACCGCTGCCTGCGGTCAGTGATAAGATTCAAGAAGCAAAGAAGATAGCGTTGACTTTTGACGATGGTCCGCACCAGACATATACCAAGGTTCTTCTGGACGGACTGAGAGAACGAAATGTGACAGCTACCTTCTTTTTAATTGGAGAGAGTATTGAGGGAAAAGAAGAGCTAGTAAAGCAGATGAAAGAGGATGCTGGAGTGATAATAAGCATAATAAAGAAATAGTCATGAAAATAGGTAGTTTTTTCATACAATAAAAAGAATGGACAGGAGGTGAGGGCATGGAGAGTCCTATAGATTTAGAACAAATGAAACAGGTGGATGTCAGAACCGTTGATCCAGAAACACTGGTGGATATTAATGATGTGAAGATAGACGAGACACTGCCAAGAGAACAGCGCTTTGCAGATTTTTTGAGGCAAATTAAAAATCCATATTGTTTTCGTTGTGGAAAAACGGTGGTAAAGCTTAATTTTGCTGATACAGATACCACATTGGAGGATTGTCTGGAACGGTATCTAAGATCTTTGTAGGAAGGAGGGGCGCTGCAATGAGAACCATTGCCCTATATATGCGCCTTTCCAGCGAGGATACCTATGTCAGTGAGAGTGTGAGTATAACAAACCAGCGCGATCTGCTCTATGATTTTGTTAGAAGTCAAAGAGAATTTGACAACTACGATATTATGGAGTTTTGCGATGACGGGTATAGTGGGATGAATTTTGTTGAGGTAAGATAACGTAGCTTTTTTACAGAGAGCGTTATCTTACCTCTTTTTGATCTATATTTAGAGAATATAATTCTCTACGTTAGGTCTTATCTATTTAGAATAGGAAATACTTTGAGTAGACTTGTTGCCTGTATCAGCTTTGCCGATAAAGTTGTAAAAGATTTCAATTTTGCGGATGTTTGTGATCTTATCCAATTCGTGAATAAGAATACGATCAATAAATTCATGGATATTTTCATAAGTAAGTTCGTTGATTGCAGTGTATCTGCGTACAAGTGCAACAAAGCTTTTTATGTCTGCACCACATTCGATAGCAGTGTCAATATTCTGTGATAGCTCTGCAATTCTTCGAGTTAGTGTCTTTTTTTCTTCTTCATAACCAGAAGTTAGAAAAGCAAACTGTTCATCTGAAAGCTTTTCTAAAGCGTTGTCCTCGTAGAGCTTGCGGAATAAAATATTTAATTCACTCATTCGGTTCTGTGCTTTGTTAAGCTCTTTCTGTTGTTGGGTTAGTGTTTTTTGTATTGCATTTGTAGCGTACTCGTTGGCGGTCTCGATAAATTCTTGTTCGTGTGACTTTACATAGGATAGTACTCTTTGTAAATCGGCAAGAACAAGCTCTTTCAGTACGCTTTTTCGGATATAATGAGTAGTGCAAGGTTTTCCCGTTCTTATCCTATTTCGGTATCTTCCGCAAGTATAGGCATGTTTACGTTCCAATGTTTTAGAGCCTTGTTGTAGATACATTTTATAGCCACAGTCTCCACAAAAAAGAAGCCCCGAAAAAATGTCAATTCCTTCTGATTTTGTGGGGCGGTGCTTGGTGGCAATTCGTTTTTGTGAAAGTGCAAAGGTTTCTTCATCGATTAAAGGTTCATGTGTGTTGGGAAAAAAATATTGTTTTTCTTCTGGATTTTTCTTTGTCTTTTTTGATTTGTAGGATACTTTATAGCTTTTGCCCGTAATGGTATGTCCTAAATATTCTTTGCGTCCAAGAATATCATACAATGTTTTATCTGGCCAGTTATAAATACAAGTCGGGTGCGGTCGTGAATGTCGATAGTTGCCAGAACGACGGTAGCGCAGCTCAGAAACAGTAAGTACCTTATGTTCTCGCAGCCAGTTTTGAATTTCGCAGATACGATCGCCGCGCACATACATTGCAAAAATTTGTTTGACAATAGGTGCTGTTTCTGGATCGGGCAGTAAGTGGTTACGATCGTTTGGATCAGAGATATAACCATAAGGGACTTCTCCGTTGACGCGCTCGCCTTTTTGCGCCTTTGCCTGTTTGACAGCTCGAATTTTTTTTGAGGTATCACGGGCATAAAATTCATTAAACCAGTTCTGCAGCGGGGTAAATTCATTATCTTCTCTTGCTGTATCCACACCATCATTAATAGCAATATAACGTACCTCATATTCAGGAAAGACAATTTCTATTAGTTCTCCAGTTTTCAGATAATTGCGTCCAAGACGGGAAAGATCTTTGGTGATGACGGTCGCCACATTCCCAGCTTCAATCTCATGCAGCATAGAAATAAGCCCTTCACGCTCAAAGCTTACGCCGGAAAATCCGTCATCAACGAAAAAGCGCGTGTTGAAAAAATGGTGTTCATTCGCATACTTTTGTAAAAGCAGCTTTTGGTTTTGTATGCTTTCGCTTTCTCTGGTCTGCATATCTTCATGGCTCAATCTGCAATATAAAGCGGTAATTTTGTCTGTCTGTAACATGTTGTCCTCCTTTTCGATAACAGACAAACATGGTATTTGTGCTGTCCATACCACATAATATGCCTGTGTTATATATAAATATTAAGAAACGCTCTAGCTTTTGGCATTTGCAAGGCTGAGTTCCATGTCTTTGTGTATGAGCTTTTTTATCTTTTTATCTAGGGTGTCCGTCGTGTGCTCGCTTGCAGATGAGTATACAAGATAAGTAATGCTTCCAATTTTATATTCTGTTGTAGTAACAGGCATCTGGCTTTGTGACAAAGAATATCTTCCTTTCTTCTACAAATATATAATATAGTTTATGAATAGGGGCAAGTCCACTATTCAAAAAATGAAAGGTCTTTGTTGGAGGAGCAGCAATGAGTCTATGGTAACAAATAAATGATTTTATAGAATTTAAGAGATAGTTTGATTAGCTAGTACTACAGCGAATAGTTGAGAAATTATTATTGTATAATTTGAATTATTCATTGTAGTACTAACCATGAAAAAAATTTCCTATTTGATATTAAGCTAGTTTTTGATGTATTCAGTCTCTGGTGGTGCCTCCTGACATATAACTCACAGGAAGACATACCAAAGGAGGCTTTGCGGATATGTTTTCGTGGAGCAGCAAAGTGATGCACATTTCTGCTATTTCTGGAACGGGCTGGACGATGGTAGAGCAGATTAGATCTTGATTTCCAAGTATACGTACTCCGTCAAAGCCAATCACCTGTACATCTTCTGGCACTCGGATGTGTATGCGTTTTAAAAATTGAAGAACATAATAGGCGATTCGGTCTGTTACGCAGAAGATGCCATCAAAAGATAGCTTTCCGTTGCTCAGATGCTCTAATAAGAAAGTGTCAAATTCCTCGAAGGAGTCTCCGTCATCTAAGATCTTAATTTCATAGTGGAGATTGTGTTTCAAGCATCCATTTTCAAAACCCGCTTTGCGTTTATTGGGTTCATTATTCAGAGAGGAGCCAATGCGCAGGAAAGCGACGTTACGGCAGCCCAGCTCATAGAGCTTTTCGGCCGCAAGCTGCCCGCCGGCAAAATTGTCACAGGCGACGCAAGGAATCCGTGCTCCTATAGAGCGGTCTATAGATACAAAGGGAGTATTCTCCGCAACACACAGATCTGGATTATAGGTCAGACCGATAATCCCGTCAACTTTATTTTGTTGCGCC
>CAMUFS010000120.1 GCA_947088195.1 uncultured Clostridia bacterium | reverse complement strand
TCACTTTGTTCCATACATCTTTATCCGTAACTTTAAATCCAATCCACCAACCAACTGGAAGAGTTCCTATTGAAATCCCCATCACACGCATTTTTTCCTCTGTAAATACTATACTTTCAATTAAAACAGCAGCTCCACCTCTTTCATGCATTTCTCCGCCTTCACGATATAAAAGAACATAATCATAGGCCGCTCTTTCTAATTCCTCCGGTTCCACAATATCATTCTGCCAATCCTCAACCAGTTCCCCATCCACACGCATGGAAACACTAGCCCAACCAAAAGCAAGCATTTTCTCATCATCTGATTTCATAACCTTAAATCGTCCTTTTAATATGTCTTCCGATTTCCCGACGGATTTCTGAATTAACTCAGAAAACTTTTTCACTCTGTTATCTCCCTTCTGCGATTTTTTTGGTATCTGCACAAAAAAAGACTGTCATCTGACAGCCTATGAATCCCTTATTCTATTCTTTTCATGGCAATTTCGGAAATCCATTTGGATTTTTTACTATTATATCAGAAAACTTCTTATATTTGCTTTTTTCTACTTTCGCCACATCTTTATAAAAATCTATACCAAGCTCCTCATTAATCTTTTTTTTATATTTCATTTGTATTTTTGCAAGTTCCCATGTCTGCGGTCCATCTAGCCGATTGGGATAACTATCCTCATCTTTATATGCATCAAAACACTGATCCACTTCTCTTATCCACTCTTTTATAATACTTTGAAGCTTATCTTTCTGTTCCTTTGTCAATTTTCTGTCTGACATAATTAACATACCCTTCTCTCTTTAGAATTTCCATCGTCTTATGCTGAACCTCAAACTCCTCTTCCTCATAATATAAGAAAGCTTCCTTATATATATTATTATATATCACTTCAGACATATCTTTCAACACAGAAACAAAATAATTATACTCTTCATTTACACATCTCAATCCTGCTATGTCCTGATGATTTCTTAAAAAATCAAAATCATCTTTTCCAAAAGACAAGATTCCATTACTTGCTGGATGATTATGTGTAATATAAGCTCCAGTCAGATCTATTTTACCAATATCTACACCAGAACTATCTCCTTTCGCATAGTATACTCTTCCATATTTGTCAATTACCAGTACATTTTCCACTATATCATCCCGAAACAAATTCTCATAATATTCCAGAGCCTCATCCACCTTATCTATCTCTATCTCACCAAGCTTTTGCATATTTGTTTCTACATCTTCTGCACCATTAGAAACTTCTTTTATTTCCTGAGCCACATTATCTGTTCGCACAGGTTCTATCTCTATATATTCTACAGCACATGCACATCTTGGATGTGCTGGTGGTGTGAGATCATCTCCTGTATGCCATCTCCCCTTAAAAGGAAATGTACTATCCATCTCAATTTCAAGCCCATCCAACTCGCTACACTGTCCACACACAGCATCATCTCCAGACGTACACCAACGCTTCATAACCTTTCCTATCAGATTTTGATTCTGCGCTTGACGGATTCCCTCATCTGCTCCTTTATTATATGCAGATGCCATCTCTGTCATTGCAATGGTCAAAGCCCGCTGCCGGTGCTGCTTTTCTGCGTATTTAGCGGCTGCCTCTCTCGCTTTACGTTGTATGCTGTCCTGCTTCATTCGTGGATGTTGTTCTTTCAAAGTCTTTACAATACTATCATAATACCGAAGATTTGCCTTTGCCTGTGGCTTTGTAAGTCCAATACATGGTCTGATAAACTTCGCCAGCTCATCTACACTATGGTGTTCTATTACAGAACGTGCCAGAAGCGCTTTTATTGCTTCTTTCTGTTCTATCACAGAGGCTGTCACAAACTCTGCACTATGTTCTGCTATCCATGCCATAATTGCTGGAGTCTCCACGTTAAAAGTATAAGAAGCAAGACCAACGGTTATCGGTTGACTCATGGAACCTGCTGTTAATGCATCCTTCCACAAAAAGCTTAACTGATTATGAACTAAAAAAGAATAGTCTTTCGACCATTCCTGAAAAATTGCTTTAGTAAGTAAACCTTCCTTTATCGCTTCCCGTAACTCCTGATATGTAATCGCTTCTGCCTGATCCTTCCAGAATCCACATAAAATCTGAATTGGCTTTCCACTACTATTTTTTAAATATCCTTCTAACTTTTTTAGGATTTCAGCACCATTTCCAGCTCTTGCTTTTTGAAAATGCTTCTTTGGATAAATTCGTATTGCCATATCCTTATATCCTTCCCAATCTCTTCTTGGCAGCAGCTATTGTGTCATCTGATACATCTTCTTTCTTTTCAGACTTTCCTGTTTCTAATTTCGATTCTGATGGCTGATTTTGCTCCTGTTGCTCTCTTCTTAAGTTCTCTACATCCTTAGCATCAAATGTTCGTTCCGGCAGATGTCCCACCTGCCTGATATAGTCTTCCAGACTATCATCGGGTACAAGAACACCTATTCCTGTCATATCTTTAATAAAAGCAGCAACCTTTGTAATATCTGCATCCTCAATATCTCCATGTACCATTTTCGGATACTCCGTTATCCCTTCAAAATACCTCTCATTCATATCAAGTAGCGCTGGTATTCCTTGACTATTGAACGTCTCACAAATAATATCCAGATAAGCTCCTATGGCAGCAGCAAACAACTCGGTCTTATCCGAACTTAAAGCCCAGCTTCCTGTCTTATCATGCCCTAAAAAAATAAAATCTGCTAATACAGTCATTGCGATTCTGGTATCATAACGGGTAATAATCGCATTGGTATCAAATTGTCTGTTTCCGCCAGAACTTAACAATTCTAACTTATAGCCTGAAGGAAGGACAACACCTTCCATTTCATCCCTGCGTATATTTCTCACAATTCCTTCCAAATTATTTAGTTTTTCCATATTATCAGGTATTGTTCTATTCCACAGATCCAATTCGTCTGGTCCATATAATACAGGAAGACCTGCTAAGTCTCTCTCTATTCCTATCCCTTCAATTTCTTGTATTCTTCTCTTAAAATACCAAGAACGATATGCATTTCTCAAAATACTCCTACCCTCAGGATTATTCTTTCGACTTTTTGTTCGAAACAATAACGCTTTTTCTATAGGAATCGTAAATGTACCATAATCAGGAGGAGGCATCTGTGTCATCCCCAATAGATTATCTTCGTTATCATATTGCCACTGATAAAGTGTTTCCTGTGCCCGGATCGGCAGCTTCCTCCACCCAATCAATCCATCATTAAACTTGCTCTTTGTGCGAGAATCCTTTGTATTTCCCATACGCCTCTTATATACAATTTCATGAAAACTCCAACCAAATGTTAAAAAAGACAAAATCTCTGATATGGTATCTGTCCATGTCTCCTGCATATCATCCATACAACTTTTTACAAATTTTGCTGCTTCTTTATCCTTGGCCGTATTTCCACTTGGCTCCACATTCCAAGCACACTGTCTTACTAGCATCTCGATTGAAAATAAAATAGCGCCAACCACATCATCATTTTCAGACATTTCACGGTAAACCTCTATTCCTTTTTTTCCTCTCAGCTCAGGAAGAAATTCTTCATAAATAATCCCGCCATACCGCCGCTGCCCTATCCGTCCGATCTCTTTCTTATCCACACATTTCACCTCATTTTCCTTGCCAGTAGCTAGAACGATTCAGTCTGTTAATAGCTTCCTTATCAGGAATACTTCTTGTAAATTTGTTCACTTTTCCAAGATACACAGAAAGCGCTGCCGCATCTGCTCTATCAGGAGAGGGGATTCCACGCTTTTTCATCTCTTTCTTACTCTCAAGCTCCAATTTTCCATTCGATGCCATATAATATTTTCTAGTAGACAGTTGAGCAAATGTCTCTGGATCATCTTCTATCTCAATTTGTTTGTTTTCAAGCAACTCTCGAAGAACAGCCCACATATGCGTTGTCAAGTTATTATAATACTCTGCTGCCTCTTTCCCTTCTTTGGTATTTGTCTCAATCTTCTCGGCTGCATTAATTGGTATAATAACCAAACGCTGCAAATCCTGTTCCCGTTTCACTTCCTTAAGCCGATCGGTCACTCCTCCTCCCAAACCAGTGTCATCAATATTAGCATAGATATATCCTTTATATGCTGGAAACTCCTTAATTATCTTCTTGTACTGGGAAACAATATCACCAACCGTTGCCATCAAATCTTGCCCATGTCTATGAACAACTAATTTTAGCTTACCCTTTGCATTTCTATAAATACTGGTTTCATCATCACCAAATCTTGCAACGTCCACTCCCAGCATCATATATGGCATCCCTTTATCTTCTGGTAATGTATATAATTTACTTCCACACTGCTCAATAATAGAAAGCAACATAAATACATCATCCTCTTGTTTTGGAAATTCTCCAAATACACGTACTAGAACAACATTGCTGTCCTTTCCATACTTTCGTATAAGAGATTGTATATTTTCTTTATTGGTTCTTACACTATCTGCAGAAGATACTGTGTGACACTGATACAATGCCCTATCCGAATTAAAAGCATCAAAAAAAGTGCCGGAGGTTCTAGTAGGATTCCCGCACAATAACAATTTATTATTTTTACCTGACAAAGTACCAAGTATGGCCTCCATTATGGGATCTGCAACACCAGAAGCCTCATCCACGATAAACAGCATATTATCTTCATGAAACCCCTGCATGTTCTCTGGCTTTGTTGCTGTTCTGGCAGCAGCAAACCATCGTTTTTCATAACCTATCATATAAATATGCGTTTTTGTCCACTTTAAAATCTCTCGCAAAAGTGGCGATTGTTCTTGCCACTTTGCCGCCTCGGACCATAAAACATCATGAAGTTGCTGCTTTGTTGGAGCTGTTGCCACCACTCTGGGATAAGGAAAACATGTTAGAAACCATAAAAGAGCAACTGCTTCCATACAAGTCTTTCCAACCCCCTGTCCTGACTTTATTGCTACTTTAGGGTTCTCTGCTAAGTCCATTAATACTTCTCTCTGCCATTGATCTGGATCAAACGTTAGCACTTCCTTTGCAAAAATATCAGGATTTTTCTTATATTCTGGGATTCTCTTTTGAAAAAATTCTCTTCTTGTTAATTGTAAATTTTCACTCATTCTGCTCTATTTCACGAACAACTGCTGCAACCCAATCATCCACTATTTCTTTTTCATCTCCCATATCTCCACGGATTTTTTCTGTCTGAGCTTTCAATAATTCAATTCGATTCCGCTGTTCCTCTGTTGTCATTTCCCAATTATTATGCAACATCTCATCATACTGTTTTATAAGAGACCGAAGCTCTGCTTGTGCCCTTGCCTGTGCTTTTAAAAAAGTCGCCTGCTTATCCCACGCCTGCTGTACTTCCCAGCGTTCTTCTATCACATTCTCCCCATCTTTATGCTGAATTTTTGTTGTAGTTATATCTTTTCTATCACGCACATACATAATCTGTTGCGCTCGAATAATAGCAGCATAGGCTATTTGAATATTCTCCCACAAAATATCCAACTGAGATTTCTGTTCTATTTCCTGAATAATAGAAAAGGTTTCTTTGGGTAGATACCTACTAAAGAAACCATGTTTCTCTGCATTTTTATTTCTAGGTGGTCCAGTACCCCCATGACCTTCTGCATTTTTATTTCCTATCTGACCTCCTCGTTTTCTTGTTGTACAACATTCAGAGGATTGTTGTACAACATTCCATTTATCTCTATTTTTCCAAACAGCGATCACTTTCTCATCCACACTTAAGATACTCGCTATTTCTCTATTGGTAATCTTTCCACCATGATCCTTATAAATTTCAAACGCTTTATCCCGATTCGGATTTCGGCTTCTTGGCAACCTCACCACCTCTCATTCATTTCGTTTTGGAAAATAGAAAAAAGATGGTCATTTGAACCATCTTTTTTATGTAAGTAAAAGACACACTTTTTTATTTTAATTATAACACACATTTTTGTTTAATTGTTTTAGTCTTTTAAAAATTTATCAATTAATTGAGAAATTCTTCCTTTGGTGTATCCGGTCCTTTCTTCAATTTCCTTTAATTTTAATCCTTCTACATATCTTAAAGACAAAATCCTCCTTACCCTGCTATCACTTACTGTTTCTATCTTCTCTTCTATCACCAAAATTAACTCCAAAAGTTTCTGCTGCCTATCTGCTAAATTACATATCCTTTTTTCTAGCAATATTTTCTTTTGCTCATAATATGGATACGGAAAACCCGTTATTCTTACCCTTCCTAATGATTTTTTCCCCTTCTTTCCACAAGATACGGAATCCGATTCCAAATAGTTACTTTTATTCATCTTTTCTATCTCTTTTTGAAGCTCTTGTATCTTTATTTCTTTTTCTTCTATTTCTGCCTTTAAATCATTTAGCTGCCCCATCAAATACTTTAAACTCTCATCTTTATACTCCAATTCAATCACCCCTTATTATTTACTATCTTTCTCCTGCCAACTCCCCATCACTGGGCGGATTGATGCAGGCAGGCTTCCAGATATTCCACAAAAGCAAGAATCTGTTTTACACAAAACTCATGTGGATATTTTTTTCCAAGTGTACTGGATTCTTCCACAAATTCCGTCCAATATGTGTCTGTATTTTCTGGTATCCAATATTTCTTTACTAACAACCAAAATTCTGACATAAAACTTGCTATTTCAGGAATATCTGTTTTACTTACACTTGCCATCTATCATGCCCCCTAATCAAATAGGATTCCTTCCTGAACAGGAACAAACCCTTCTGAATTATCCCACCCAAATTGAACATTAACATCATCCTTTGGACCGTAGATGCGTTTGGATTTTTCATCATAATTGAGAATAATTCCCTTTAAGTCAATCTTTCCAAATAAACGATTTTTTGCAACAATAAGCTTTCTCTGCTCTTCTCTCATATAACCTTTCTCAATTTCTTCCCTGCTGCCTCTGTCATAGCTCAAGGTAATTCCTGCTAGATTTGCAATATCACCAGATCCAGAAATCTCATCATTTGCATCTGAGGTAAATGTATTCTTCCTGCGGTGTGCTACCAGAAGGATAAGAATATCATATCGCAATGCTATCTTTGTCAGATCTCGTACAAACCTTCCTTGATGATCATACTTGTCCGTTCCTGACTTCTCATCCAAATACATAGCTGTCATAAGATTATCTATCAATACAACCTTAATTCCATACTGCATCACCGCTCGCTCTACACATTTCAGAAGATCCTCTTTCTCATCCACATCTACTATACGATTATCATAAATATACGTTTTCTCTTTATACCATTCCCTTATCAGTTCTTTATTTCTGTTTGAGATAAATCGGTTTATTCCTGATGCTGACTGATTTTCTATGATATGTGCTCTCCCTGCTACCTGATAGTCAAACCAGCTCTTATACTGGTAATTAGGCAGCTCACCAGAATAAGCAAAGGTTGCATATCCCTGCTCCGCAGCATTTGCCATAATCCAACTTGCCAGCGTAGACTTTCCATCCCCACGTTTCCCGGCGATAATACACACCATGCCAAATGGAATCCCTCCATACAACGTACAATCTAACTCCCATATCCCCGTTTTCAGCTTCGGAAGTTCATAAATATTGACATCCTCCACATCTGCCAATCGGATCACTCTATCAACAGGAGCCATCTCTGCATGTTCCACAGCATATTGTAGCGCCTCCTTCCCATACTTCACAAGTATCTCGTTTGCATCCTTACAGTCCTTGTAATCCTGTTCTCTTACTTGCTTTATCTGATTAGGAAAACGCTTTGCAATATCATCCAGAAGTGTCATAGAACCTTTCTCAAAATCCCCAAACACCACTATCTCCTCAAATTTTGTAATCCAGTCAAAACAGTAAGGAACCCATGTAAAACCTTGTGCTCCATTGGGAACAGACACGGCATTTTCTAAGCCGGCAGCAGCAACGCTCAATGAATCAATCTGCCCTTCACAAACAATTAGTCTTGTAAAATTCTTGCATTGCTTCATTCCGAACAAAATCGGCTTACCATTCTTCTCACACCACTCTTTATTCTTATCCCTTGTCTTATCAAAATCTGTTTTCCGATACTTGATAAACTGCAACTCCCCCTTTTCATCATAAAATGGGAAAACTAAAATATTGGGATTATCTGTTTGCACTGTTATCTCATACTCCTTTGCAACCTGCTCAGGAATCCCTCTTCCTTCCAGATACTTGACTGCTGGCTCCTTAGGTACAATCGGCTTTTCTGGTGTCTTAAACCTTCTATATTGCTTCCTTGGTCTATAATATTCGTCTGTTTCCACCCCAAGGGAGAAATCAAAATCCTTTGAAAGCTGCAGCA
>CAMUFS010000119.1 GCA_947088195.1 uncultured Clostridia bacterium | reverse complement strand
CATATCTGAAAATCAGCAAGGTTTTCTTTATGCCATTGATGTAATTATCCAGTGCATGATGTTATAAATGTTGCCAAATCGTTGCCAACGCTTAAACAAATTTGCTTGCAACCCGCATAAACACTGGGTTTTTTAATCCCATTTCATCACTCAAATTCAATCGTCCCCGGTGGCTTCCCCGTGCAGTCATACACTACCCGATTAACCCCCTTCACTTCATTTACAATTCGATTTGTCACCTTCGACAGTACCTCCCATGGAAGCTGTGCTGCTTCTGCTGTCATAAAGTCACTTGTTGTGACAGCTCTGAGTGCTATTGCATAGTCATAAGTTCTCCCATCTCCCATCACACCCACAGAGCGCATATTTGTCAATGCTGCGAAGTATTGTCCAAGTTCTTTATCAATACCAGCCTTCCCAATCTCTTCACGATAGATTGCATCTGCCTCCTGAACAATACGTACTTTCTCTTCTGTCACTTCTCCGATAATGCGAATCCCCAGTCCGGGTCCCGGAAATGGCTGACGGTATACAAGATGCTCTGGTATCCCTAGCTCCAAGCCTGCTCTGCGAACCTCATCTTTAAATAAAAGACGAAGAGGCTCAATAATTTCTTTAAAATCTACACAATCAGGAAGGCCACCAACATTGTGGTGAGACTTAATCACTGCAGATTTGCCAAGCCCGCTCTCAATTACATCGGGATAAATTGTGCCTTGAACAAGAAAATCCACTGCACCAATCTTCTTTGCTTCCTCCTCAAAGACACGGATAAACTCTTCACCGATAATCTTACGTTTCTGCTCTGGTTCCTCCACTCCAGCCAACTTAGCATAAAATCTCTGTTGTGCATGAATGCGAATAAAATTCAAATCATAGGGACCATTGGGGCCAAACACTGCCTCTACCTCATCGCCTTCATTTTTTCGCAATAGGCCATGATCCACAAAAACACAAGTAAGCTGTTTTCCAACTGCCTTGGAAAGCAATACCGCTGCAACAGAAGAATCCACCCCACCAGACAAAGCACAAAGTACCTTTCCAGTACCTATCTTCTGTCTGAGTGATGCGATCGTTGATTCCACAAAAGAATCCATTCGCCAGCTACCAGAACACTCACAAATTTGATAAACAAAATTAGAGAGCATTTTCATACCCTCCTGCGTATGCATAACCTCAGGATGAAATTGAACTGCATACAACTTTTTCTCCGCATTTTCCATTGCTGCTACTGGGCAGACAGACGTATGCGCAGTGATGCAAAAATCCTTTGGAGCAGACTCAATATAATCTGTATGGCTCATCCAGCAGATGGTTGTCTTTGATACCTGCGAAAACAATATAGAATCACTCTCGATTGTCACTTCTGTCCTTCCATATTCACTGACAGGAGCTGTTTTAACACTGCCCCCCAATAAATATGACATCAGATGGCAACCATAACAAATGCCAAGCACTGGAATACCAAGTTCCAAGATTTCCTTTGAACATACTGGTGAGTCCTTCTCATAAACACTATTTGGACCACCTGTAAAGATAATTCCCTTTGGCTTCATTTCCTTTATGGTGTCCAAGCTCAAAGTATAGGGATGTACTTCACAGTAAACATTACATTCCCGGACTCTTCTGGCAATTAACTGATTGTATTGCCCACCAAAATCCAGAACAATAATCATTTCCTTTTCCACAACATTCCTCCTATGCACATCACAATCACACTTTTGTTCTCCCAAAATCATAGCACAAAAAAAAGGGACCGTCAACCAAATCCCAATATAATCCATCACTCGCCAGATAACCTTTGTATCTTCATTTCAGCTTGTTAAACTGTTGTATAAAGCTTAAAACTGGACATTATTCTTATTTACATATTTATTAGATTCATGGTATACTAAAGACAAATAATGTTGTCATATGCAGGTATCTCTTATTTGCATGTGAAAGAAAGCAGGCGAATTTCATGGAAGACAAGCAGTATATTAATGTAAAAGATCTGATTCCGGGCATGGTGATCGCAGAAGACGTCTATGATTCCATGCATCATCTCATTGTGCCGGAAAATACAGAGATAACAGACAGCCTTATTCTGCGTCTGGATTTTTATTCTATCAAGAATGTCTTGATTGCAAATCCTGATATACCTCTGGTGCCAGATACTACACCTCAATCCTACTCACAACGAATCAAAGCCTCCGCTGAATATAAGGAATTTAAGAAAAACTATTTTTCTACAACAAACATAGCAAAAGATGCTCTTAATTCTATTATCACTAAAAATGCCTCTGAGGAAAGCATTACTCAACTTTTTAACTCCACGGATCAGCTTCTTCACAGTGGTAATACCAGCATACATATCTTTGATATGCTTCATAATTTGCGGGAAATTGACGACACTACCTTTTCCCATTCAATCAATGTAGCTCTTATTTCTGCAGTTATCGGCAGATGGATGAAGTTTCCAGAAGAAGACATCCAGATGCTTATGACTTGTGGTCTATTTCATGATGTTGGCAAGCTTCTGATACCACAAGAGCTTTTGACAAAGCCAGAGCAGCTTACCTCCGAGGAATATGATATTTTAAAAACACATGCTGTCAAGGGTTATCAGCTTCTCAATGAGATGAATCTTGATGAACGTATTTTAAAAGTTGCTATGGCGCATCATGAGCGCTGTGACGGGAGCGGCTATCCGCTAAAATTGCACAGCCCGCAGATTGATGCTTACGCTAAGATTGTTGCTATAGCAGATGTTTATGATGCTATGACCTCTGCGCGTGTGTATCGTGGCCCAGTCTGCCCATTTAAGGTGATCTCCGTGTTTGAAAAAGAAGGCTTTGCCCTGTATGACCCCGTGTACCTGCTGCCATTTCTCAGCAATGTAGTCAATACCTATCTCAATAACCGAGTATTGTTAAGTAATAATAAAAAAGGCGAGGTTATCCTTATCAATACACGTTCCCTTTCTCGTCCAGTTGTCAAATGTGGAGATGAGTATATTAATCTTTCTAAACACTGGGATATTACAATAGAAGCACTGTTATAAGCACATCCTGCTATTGGCGCACAAATCAAGGCTTCCGTAAAGCAGCCAAATTTCATATCAAATAAAAATAACAGTAAATACAACACAAGAAATGTTGTTGTGCTTACTGTTATTTTTATATAAAGTATCTCCAAGTAATCCCATTGATTTTATCTATGTTATGTTTGTTCTATATTTCTCATAAATTGTGCTACACATCTCACGAAACGCACTTTTCAGGCATACTCTAACCTATCTTTAATTTAAATTTCTGAATATCCTTCTCACAGGAAACACGCTCAATCTGTCCGCCAAGCTGACGCAGCTTTTCGTCAAGTCCTTCATATCCGCGCTCTATATACTGAATATCATCAATAACAGTACAGCCATCTGCTGCCAAACCAGCGATAATCAAAGCCGCTCCTGCTCTTAAATCAGGTGCGCTGACCTCCGCTCCTGTCAGCTTCCTCACACCATCTACAATCGCTGTATTTCCCTCCACCTTAATGGATGCGCCCATCTTCGCCAATTCATCCACATACTTAAATCGGTTGTCAAATATCGTTTCTGTCACAATACTGGTGCCATGTGACAGAGCGAGTGTCACTGTCATCTGCGGTTGCATATCTGTCGGAAAACCCGGATATGGCAATGTCTTAATTTGCGTGTGCTTAAGCTCGCTATTCCCAAATACACGGACTGCATCATCCTCCTCGGTAATCTGGCAACCAATCTCCATCAGCTTGGCTGAAATTGCTTCCAGATGCTTGGGAATCACATTGCGGACTATCACATCTCCCTTGGTGGCTGCCGCTGCCAGCATAAAGGTTCCTGCCTCAATCTGATCTGGAATAATCGAGTACTCTGTTCCATGCAGGGCTTTTACACCCTTAATGCGTATCACATCTGTGCCAGCTCCCTTAATGTTTGCACCCATGCTGTTAAGGAAATTTGCCACATCCACCACATGTGGCTCCTTTGCCGCATTTTCCAAAATAGTATTGCCCTCTGCTAACACTGCCGCCAGCATAACATTAATCGTAGCACCCACAGACACTACGTCAAAATACAGATGGCATCCCTTTAAGGAACCTGTCTCCGCCATAATCATGCCATGCTCAATTTTTACCTTAGCGCCCAAAGCCTCAAAGCCTTTTTTATGTTGATCGATTGCGCGGATTCCAATATTGCACCCACCCGGAAGCGGAACCTCCGCCCTCTTATATTTTCCAAGCAACGCTCCAAGAAGATAGTAGGACGCACGTATTTTCTTGATGGAATCGTACCCCACATGTACCATGTGGATCGTCTTTCCTGTAATTCTCACCGTATGTCTGCCAAGACGCTCCACCTCTGCGCCAATGCTTTGAATCGCGCTTAAGATTACGCTGATATCCCGAATATCAGGAATGTTATCAACAACAACCGGCTCATCACACAAAACTGCAGCAGCCAATATTGCCAAAGCTGCATTTTTAGCACCGCCGATCTCGACCTCTCCTATCAGCGGAATCCCGCCTTTTATCACATATTGCTCCATTGCGCACCTCTATATTAAATCAGATTTGATCTATCATTCAAGCTGTCCCTAAAAAAGTCTATAATAGATTATAGCACATATTCACAATTTGTAAACCTGATTTTTATTCTAATTGCACACAAGAGAATTGCCACAATATCATTAACCTTAGCAACAGCAACAAACTTCTCTGTGCATTTTCTAACAAAAACAGGGAGAACCATCGTCTCAACATGTCCTCCCTGCTACTTACATCTTTTTAATATAAATAATTAAGTGGATTAACCGCTGTACCATTTATAAGAATCTCAAAATGGAGATGTGGTCCGGTGCTGTTTCCTGTATTTCCGCTTAATCCAATGCGCTCGCCCTGATTGACGTACTCTCCGCTGCTTACCGTAATCTTGCTTAAATGCGCATATCTGGTCTGTCTGCCATCAGGATGCTGAATCAACACAGAATATCCATATCCGCCGTTCCAGCCTGCGCTGACGACACGTCCGCCGCTGGATGCCACCACCGTTGAGCCAGTCGAAATTCCCCAGTCAACTCCCTTGTGG
The DNA here is from genome assembly GCA_947088195.1 of uncultured Clostridia bacterium. GTDB lineage: Bacteria > Bacillota > Clostridia > Lachnospirales > Lachnospiraceae > RGIG8607. The sequence goes on along the minus strand of CAMUFS010000119.1, from coordinate 3,234 downwards.
GTTCTTCCCCAACGCGGTCCAAAATAAGAAGTCAATGTGCCACCTGATATTGGCTTAATATATGTTGGAGGCGTCATGGTTCCTCTCTCAATAATCCGCGGCTGAGAACCAATCAAAATATTTTCATGGACAATCTCTCTATCCGTCTCTTTGCCATTTCTGGTGCTCACAATCGCCACTACCTCGCGATGCCCAACAGTACCTTCCTGCTGTACTACCTGAGTGGTAGTATACCAACTATCATTGTCAATGTATACAACGTCCTCTTGATAATCTTCTTCGTATGTCACTTCTTCTTCCATCAATACCGAAAGCTCTGGCTCCGGCACAGTGATTATCAGCTCCTGATCAATCTGCAGTATGGAATTTTCTGTCACATTCTGATTTAACTCAAATAATTTGGAGGTAGACATATTATTCTTCTCAGCGATAATGGACATACAATCGCCCGGAACCACGACATAGATCTCATTCTCCTCCTTTTCCTTTGTCAACAGATCATATGCTGCCTCCACGGTGGTAAGCTGTTCCGCTGCCACATAAGACTCCACAATCTCTACTTGCTCCTCAAATCCAACCAATAACAATCCATCTTCAAACACTGGCTCGGCCGATGTCTCTGTCCCCTCATCTCCACCAGCCTCAGCTGACGCAAACACCACAGTATTTTCATTCGACTCCATGCCAGGCTTGGAAATATTTGCCGTAAGTGCCGTAAAAGGACTCTCTTTATCTTCCACCAACTCTATTGCAAATTCATCATTCACATCAAAACGATTCTTTGTCTCATTTAAGAGACGAACTACCTCCTCTTTTGTGGCAAGATGAAGCGTTGTCTCGTTGATCTTAACGGTATATGCCTCTCTCTTTGGCACAATTACAGACCCTTCCAGCACATCACACATTGCCAGAACGATCTCCTCCTTACCCTGTCTTGTTCCAAATAAACGTTTCTTCTCCGTCACTACAAGCTGAGGGTCCATATATACCAGTGTGCCCGCCTCCTGCGTCACTCTCTTTCTCGCTTCCATAAGAGCTATCTGGGCAATTTCCCCATTATCTGCCGCTCCAATAACTTCTCCATTTAACTCTATCTCAAAATAACTATGCCCATCGGTAGCCGCCTTCTCATATAATGGATATGCAAAGGTGAGACAAACAGCTATCGCTGCCATTGATTTAAGCATTGTCATTCTAGCTTTTCTGCGCAATAATTCAGCCTTCTTCATGGTTCCTCCACTATTTAATGTTTTCGTAACAATTACGTAACAATTTTATTTTACCAAGGCTTTTCCATTTTGTAAAGTATTTTTATTAATTTACAAACGAAAATCGTCTTATAACTTCTTGCAAGTGTTTATAAAAGTAAAGAAACCTTGGTTTACAAGAGTTCTCCCCATATCTGTGTATATTCTATCATATCACCGTATAGATCGGTTTTGTACGCAAGAGTGGCAAACGCAACAATATAAGAAATTTTGCTTGTTGAGAATATCCCAAACTCTTGCTCTAATTCTAACTTTTTAGATACAAAACTCCAGCACAATAGGAAACCTGTTCAAATTCCAATTTGGGAAAATAATTTTTCAGCTCATTAAAAACAAAATATATCTCATCATCATCCCACTCGTTGCCCATCTGCATTTTACACAATTCCATATCTTTGCGAGTTTTAAAGGCAATATCTCCAATATAGATACATCCCTCATCACTCAATAAAGGTATTAGCATATTTAGGAAGTCAATTTTCTGTATGTCAGTAAGATGATGCAATGAGTAAGTAGCAATTATTGCATCATATCTGTTTTTAGACAGTTCACTTACCAGACCTACTGAAAAATCTCCTTGAAATAGTTTAGCATTAGGCATTTTTTCATAAGCTAATTCTATCATTCTCTTTGAAAAATCTTGTCCATAGATGTGGTATCCTTTTTCATAGAGTTTGGATGTAAGTGTTCCTGTACCAAAGCCAATATCCAACACAGCTTTCCCATGACGAGCCAATACGCTGTTATATATTATATTTAAAGCGTCTTTGTATCCTGCAAACGGATATGTTCCATCTTCATCTGACAATCCAACACTCTTATCATAATCATCTGCCCATAAATCAAAACCTTTATTATTTAACATGTGCCCCTCCACCAACTTCTGATGATTCGATTTATCTTAATAATAACACCAAGACAAGATGACAGAGCCATCTACCTTCGTCAATGCTCAAAATGAATGGACTTCATGCTTGAATAGTATCATTTTTCTTATATCTGTTCGTATTATTTTATATCGTCCTATTGAGTCAACGCGGCAAAAAGCGTCAAAGCATTTATGCGAGTTTCTGATGTTTTACTCATCATACTGCTAAAAAGTATAATACTATTTTTATACATATTCCCCTCTTTCCAACTCAGCCTTGATAGATTCCACTGTATGAATTAGGTCCATATTTCCCTCATCCATAATAATATCAGCATATTTTTCATAGAGCGGCGTTCTCTCCTCATACAGATCCTGCAAGGTATATCCATTCTTCAGCACAACACCACGCGCCCTCAGATCGCCAAGACGCTCTTCAAGACTTTTATAGCTCAATTTGAGATAAACGATCGTGCCAATCTCCCTTAAATGCTCCATTGCCTCCCTGCCATAAATTACACTTCCACCGGGTGCAATAACGGTATACTCCGCTTGAAATTCAGCATTGACACGATTTTCAATCTCCATAAAACCATCGTTGCCTTCATCGGCTATAATCTCTCTTAAAAGACGCTTTTCCTGCTCCTGAATTACAATATCCATATCTACAAACTGATAGCACAAAAGCTTTGCCAAAACAACACCGATTGTGCTCTTTCCGCTTCCTGGCATACCAATAAGAATTACATTCTTTTTCATAAAAGCATATACTCCATTTCTTTATCACTTTAAAGCCTAACTTCTATATTACCATAAAATCCCAGAAAATCAAGTGGCGTACAATAATTCTGTCAGACCAACATATTATTCCTATTGTATGTTTTTCCATATAAGTTCATACAATTATTGCGTACCAATATACAATCAAGTAAGGGATACTTTTCTCATCCACTCGCCGCGATACCTGTGCGTCACGTTAGTGACATATTTCCTCTGCACGACCTGCACAATCGAGTAGGGAAATCTTTATCTCCCTACTCGCTGCGATACCTGTGCGTCACGTTAGTGACATATTTCCTCTGCACGACCTGCACAATC
>CAMUFS010000118.1 GCA_947088195.1 uncultured Clostridia bacterium | reverse complement strand
CACTAAGCGGGAGCGCGGTGACGGAGGATATATAGGACTTGGCTCTGCGGACCCCCTCTCAAAGCCAGTATCCATCTATAAGACCTCACTAAAGTCATAATTAAATATTCAATGATCAAAACAAACGGCATCTAGCCGAAGCTGAATGCCGTTTATCCAAAATGCTCTTTTATATTCTTATCTATTAATCAATAATACTAACTGCTCCATAGATTGTTCTATAATTCAAACTGGATATCTTAATTCCAGTTTTTGCTGTGCTGGCATGTACTACTTGTCCATTTCCTATGTACATAGCAACATGTCCAATTTCATTCTGGTTATAAGGTTCTGGATAGAAAATCAAGTCTCCCGGCTGAATGGAATCAAGAGAGATCACACGTCCATCAAAATACTGAAGGCTTGCGCGTCTTGTCAAATTATAGCCAAATTCCTGATACACCAGCTTTACAAAGCCAGAACAGTCTGTCCCATTGGAAAGGCTATTGCCACCATATACATATGGGCAGCCCACATACTGCAACGCAAAGGATACCATCGCCTCACGCAATGCCGCATTGGAAGAATCTGCTGGAATACTGTCTGCCACAGCTTCCTGTGCCTCTTGTACCTGAGCCTGCTGCTCCGCGCGCTTTGCTTCTGCCTGTGCAACCTGTGCTGCCTGATATGCCTGCCGATCTGCCTCTGCTCTGCGTCTTGCTTCTTCTTGCTCAGCTAATTTAGCATTTTCTTCTTCGATCGAAATCGCAACGTCAAATTCTACTACAACATCCAGATAATCCATGGAAACCCAGCCATTGGTTGAGGCGTCTACCTCAATCTTTGCCCAGTTATTCTCCTCCTCCATAATCACAAATTCCTCGCCAAGAGGAACTGCTGTTATGCGGTCATAACTAATGTCTGGGCCAGATCTTACAAATAAAGTTGTTGTGTTTACTGTCGCAACTTTTTTTGCAAGCTCGTCCACAAGTGCTTCTGCCTCTGCACCTGTCACAAAATACTCTGCCTTAATATAACCCTCAACATTGCCAGACTCAATTCTGTACCAGTCATCCACGCGCTCTAGGATTGTGGCAGCACAGCCATCATAGATCTTTCCGACAATCTCACAATCTGTATTAGGCTCTACCCTGACATTTACATAATCATTCACTCTGGAAACGGCTATATTGTCATATTCTGACTCTACTGGCACCTCTGCCGGAATACCTACCACCGGATTCTCAAGTTCTTCTTGACTGGAAGATGCTGTTCTTGCATAATAACTATCCAGTGCCATATCCATACCAGCAACAGGCATTTCTGCATCAGCACTCACTGTCATTGCCTGCATAGAAAATCCCGCTGTTATTATGGCAACTGCCAGACAGCAGGACATGGATGTATGTACTAATTTTCTGATTATCTTAAAGTTTCTCATGGATTTCCTCCGTATATATATTAAACATTTTCCTATTTGTTACAAAATTATTACGCGATACGTATAGATTATAACAAACATCTTTCTCCTTGTCAACAAAAAGGAAAAATTTTTTTAGTACTAAGGTAACAGATTTTTTGGAGGATGGTTCTTGTAGAAAACTGCCTACTATCCTTCGTCACTCTACGAAATAAATGCAAAGTGACGAAGGAAATCTTGATACTCCCTTATATCTTTCTATATTCCATTCAGATATCTTTCCACCGCTGCGATCACATTCGCACCATCAGAGACGGCTGTCGCAATCTGTCTCACTTGCTTGGTTCTGACATCCCCTGCTGCATACAATCCGGGCAGAGCTGTTCTTCCATCTTCTCCTGCCTCGATATAGCCTTGCTCTTTGTCAAGCACCTGCTCTGGCACGCCCGCCACATTTGGCTCCATGCCTATAGCGACAAAAACACCATCCACGGGAAGCTCCATCTGTGTATTTTTTTCTACATCCCGCAGATTTAGGTGGCTCACTTGTTCCTCTCCTTCAATGCTCTCTGGAACCATATTCCAAAGGATTTCCACTTTCTCATTGTCTAGCACTTTGTCGGCAAGTGTCTTTGCAGCACGCAGACTGTCACGCCGATGAATCAGATAGACCTTCTTACAAAGCCTTGACAAAAAGATGGCGTCACCTACCGCCACATCGCCACCGCCAACCACCGCCACAGTTCGATCGCGGAAGAATGCTCCATCACATGTCGCGCAATAAGATACCCCATTGCCGCGAAGCCGCTCCTCACCGGGAATCCCAAGCATACGATGAGACGCTCCAGTCGCTATAATAACACATTTTGTCAGATATTCCTTATCCTCTGTCTTTATGCACCAGTCGTCCTCCTGCCTTATGATCTCCTGAACCTTTCCCTCGGCAAATTCTGCTCCCATAGACACCGCATGCTCCCGAAATTTCATCGCCAGATCAAAACCATTCATTCCGGGAAGTCCCAGATAATTATCTACTTCTGTGGTTGTGACAATCTGTCCGCCACCCATATATTCCTTTTCCAGCAAAAGGGCTTTCAGCTTTGCTCTCTCCGCATACACTGCCGCGGACAGCCCTGCTGGCCCTGCACCTATGATAACAACATCATATTTATCCTTCATCTCATGCCTCATTTCTTTATATAAGTTTAGATTATTTTCCTGTTATGCCAGTATTCCCAAATGCTCTAACAATATTTTAATTCCCATTAAAATCAGTAAAATACCTCCCGCAAGCTCTGCCTTTGTCTTAAATCTTGCACCAAATACATTTCCTATCTTAATTCCTGCCGCAGACAGCCCAAAGGTAATCACTCCGATTAGACAGATGGCAGGAAGAATATCCACCTTCAAAAATGCAAATGTCACACCAACCGCCAGCGCATCTATACTGGTAGCTACAGCAAGCAGCAACATCGTTTTCACATCAAAGGAATCGTTAAGCTCCTCCGTTTCCTCCCTTGATTCCTTCACCATATTTAGCCCAATAATAACAAGCAAAACAAATGCAATCCAGTGATCAATGTTTTCAATCTGTTCCCTAAAATTCACTCCTAAAAGATACCCGACAAGTGGCATCAATGCCTGAAAGCCTCCAAAGTACACACCTGCCTTCCACGCATTTTTCCATTCCATCTGCTTCATAGAAAGCCCCTTACAAATAGATACCGCAAATGCATCCATGGAAAGGCCCGCCGCTATCACCAGCAACTCCCAAATTCTCATGTTTCCTCTCATTTCTGTGCTGCAAAAGCAGCATCCCTACATCTTTTTGTACAGTCAGAAAGAATCCCGCAAGCGGGATTCCTTTTATATAAAGCTGCAATTATCCAAAAGCTCTGCCACGCAAAAGAAATCCTCCTTTGCAAGATCAAAGCACTCCAATAGTCTGGGTGAAAACTTTCCACATTCCCCATTTTTAATCATCTGAACAGCCAGATCATGGGTGAATGATTCTTTATATACGCGATCGCTGACAAGCGCATCATAGACATCAACCAGAGAGACAATCTGTGCGCTCACTGGAATTGCTTCTCCCTTCAGATGATCTGGATAGCCTCTTCCATCATAACGCTCATGATGATATCTACATATATCATAACAATCACGATAAAATTGGCTGTCATCTTGCTTAAATTTCTCAAGAAGCTCTGCACCATAGATACAATGCTTCTTCATTATCTCAAATTCTTCATCCGTCAGCTTGCCTGGCTTAAGAAGAATGGCATCTGGTATCGCAATCTTGCCAATATCATGAAGGGCAGACGCACGGATTATGGATTCTGTATCCTCATCAGATAGATGGTATTCAGGAAAATATTTCTGGAGATATTTCAACATTATTCTTGTAAAAAACTTTACGCGCCGAATATGTTCTCCTGACTCCAGACTTCGAAATTCAACGACAGAGCTTAGTGCATTAACAAGAAATTCATTGTTATTGCGCAGCTTTTCCTCGCTCTCCATCAGCCTTCTAGTACGCTCAGCAAGCTTTCGCTCCATCTCATTTCTGCTCTCGTACAGATCCACAATATTTCTGGTACGACGCATTACCACGCGCGGCGCAAACGGTTTATATATAATATCCGACACACCATAGTCATATGCTCTCTCGTCACTCTCTGCCGTCGCCTCTCCTGTGATCAGTATAACTGGAAGATGGTTGGTATAATCTCTCTCTGACATATATGCAAGAACTCCAAATCCATCCAACACCGGCATCATCAAATCTAAAAAAACAACCTTAAGCTTGACATAATTATCCTCAATCAGCTCTACAGCCTCTGCTCCGTTTGACGCTTCTAGAACTTCATACTGCTCTTCAAAAATATTTGCTAATATCGCTCTGTTTACCTCTTCGTCGTCAACAATCAGAATCCTGTCTCTTTCCATATCTTTTCCTCCTGCCCAAACTGTGCCTTTTCATCTTGTTTTATAACGGCGTTCTTACTTATTATAATATAGATCCTTCGTTTTTGTCTATAATATCTTTTCAGATTCTTTTAGATACCATAGTCTTTTCCATTCTTCTGACACTGAATCTCCTTCAAGTCTGCCAATGTCATCTGATCAATCACGGAGCGAATCGCACTGTCCAGACGTTTATACAGCTCAAGTGTCGCGCATCCATCAGCCCTCTCACACTCGTTCTGTTCCTCCAAAAGACACGGAACCGGCGCAAGATCTCCCTCCGTAAGCCTCAATATCATTCCTGCCGTGTATTGTTCAGGACGTTTTGCCAGACGATAGCCACCCTGAGCACCGCGAACACTCTTCACATATCCAGCACGGCTCAGCACTATAATAATCTGCTCCAGATATTTATCAGATATTCCCTGTCTTGCAGCGATTTCTTTTACCTTAATATACCGCCCGTCATCATGAATCGCCAAATCTAACATCAGGCGCAGGGCATATCGTCCTTTCGTCGATATCCTCATATGCAATACACCTCTTCACGGAATAGTATATCCAACTTTTCCTATCAAGTCAACCAAAAAACTCTCTCCCACAATGAATTGAGCCATAATTTTATATCTTTTGCAAACATTCTTTTTTCGCCTGATTTTGTTTGATCACAGTTCCAAGCTTCTCCAGGTCTTTTTGAGGTATCCAAGCCTTGTTATTATTATAATAATGATTTACCAGCTTAAAAAACTTCTCAGGATATAAAAACAAAAGCTTTAATACCTGCTTCTCCTCAGAGGATAGTGTCAGGTACTTCTCATATTCTGACAACATCATCTTGCAAAGCCTGATATCCCAATTATGCTTTTCCTGTATTTTTCTCATAAATAAATACAAATCAGTAAGCTGCAGATCAACAGAAAGCTTATCAAAATTTACAACGGCAATCCGTTTTCCATCAATTAATATATTATGCTGATTATAGTTGCCGTGACAGAGCTGCTGCTCTTTGTCAGCCCAAGCCTTAAGCTCCTCATAGCCAGACTGCTCAAGCAGCTTTAGAGACTGCTCTCCCTGTTCAAAAAATTCTTCAAAGCTCTTTAATGTCTGAAGCTCAAATTCATTTTTCTTCTGCTTTGTGCGCATATAAGTGCGCACCTTCTTGAGCAGCCTCTGATGCTTTAGCATAGTATTTTTCAAAGATGGCGCCATAAAGCGGGTAAGTCCCTGCCTGCACTCTGTGGACAATTCTTTAGAAACCTCACGCATAGAAGCGTGAAGTCTGGCAAGCTCACCGACTGCCTGAAGGATCTCCGCCGTATTTCTCACATCACATTCTTTGGACTCAAACCAGCTTTTTACAATATATTTTGTCCCATCTGTATCAATAGATAAAATCTGATTCGATTTATTTTTTATATATCCATCTATATGTCTTCCTGTGTTCTTCAGCCCTCTTAAAATCTCATCCTCTATCGAAAGCCGGAGCAGGGAACCGTCATATTCTTTTAGAAGAACGAGTCCCTTATCTGTCTCGCAAAGCATAGCGCCCCTGCCTCGTACACTCCTTATTACTTGAAAATCATACTGTTCTAATACACTCGTACTTCTCTCACTCACCGCTGCCCCTCCAAAGATTACTGTTTACTCTGCTTCTATCTTATGAGGGGCAGGCTTTTCATATGCCAGCTTTCTTTCTTAGCACATTAGATATTGTACACTTTTCCAAAAAATAGTTCCAGCTACCGTATATTCTTAAGCTCCGATAAAAGCTTCTCCTTTGTATTATATTCTGGCTTTTCAAGTACCAGATACAGAAGCTTATTCAAAATATTCCCCAGCTCTTTTCCCGGTTTTATCCCCATGTCCACAAGATCCTTGCCATTGACAGCAAGCTCCCTGACAGACAAACAATCCCCTGCCTTCTTTATTCCCTTATACAGTTGTTCTGCCTCTTCTGCTTTCTGAAGCCTCAAAAGATAAGGAAAAATATCCTCCCCCATCTTTACAATCTGCCTTCGAAGTGTCGTCTTATCCATACTAAGCTTATCATATTGATGCTCTGAAAGTCTGGACACATATTCTATGGTGTGATTATCAAATTTCAATTCTCTTAAAAGCTTCTCTGTCCTCACACGCCTATTTTCCTGCGAAGCCCCCAAAATGGAAAGAAATACCGTATAGCGAAGGATACTATCCGCCTCCGTCTCACACAGCCTCTCAATCATTCTTCTTCCCTCCATCCCGTCAAATCCATCAGCAAGCTCCGGCAGCACCTGCCTAATCAAGCCAAGCGAAAAAAGCTTCTCCGCTGTCTGTGGGTTAGGAGATAACAAAAGCTTTGTAAGCTCTGACTGAATCCGCTCCTTGCTAACCTTACATAGATTGGGGGCCAAAGTGCGGATTGCCTCCTGTGTCTGATCCTCAATCTCAAACCCAAGCTGCGCCGCAAAACGAATTGCCCGCATCATACGAAGCGCATCTTCCATAAAACGATCCTTAGCCTCTCCCACACATCGTATCATTCCATATTTCAAATCACCGACGCCATCAAAAAGATCCACCAACCCATGCTTAGGATGATACGCCATCGCATTTATCGTAAAATCGCGCCTTTTTAAATCTTCCTCAAGCTTTAAAGTAAATTTCACAGATTTGGGATGTCGCCCATCTTCATATTCCCCATCAATCCGGTAAGTTGTCACCTCATAACCACACCCACCCAACATCACTGTGACAGTCCCATGGGCAATTCCTGTATCAATCGTCCTCCGAAATATCTGTTTTACCTGATCAGGAAAAGCAGAGGTCGTAATATCCCAATCTCCCGGCTCCCTGTGAAGCATGGTATCCCTCACACAGCCTCCTACCGCATATGCCTCATACCCATGCTCAGAAAGCTTCTCTATAATATATTCCACCTGCGACGGCAGGTGAATTTTTAATTCCTTTGTTATATCCTCCATTCGATCGCCTCTATTCTGTTTTCTCCTCACTATATTGTGCCGCATATCTCACAAAAGTCTTAAATAAGACCATCGTCTTTCGATCTTTTTGTGCCATCCGCTCAGGATGCCACTGCACACCGATGGCAAACGGCAATTCCACAGACTCTATGCCCTCTATAACACCATCCACACTTTTTGCATTAACCCGGTAGCTCTCTGGTACTTTCTTTACCGATTGATGATGAAAGCTATTTACAATAATATCCTTTGCGTGATAAATCTCAGCCAGCTTGGTATCAGCAGCAAATTGAACGGTATGTGTCTCACACCAGTCTGGCGCTTTCTGCATATGTCGAATACGAGACGATCGTTTCAATCCTATATCAATATCCTGACAGATGCTACCACCTGCTGCTATCGCCATAAGCTGTATCCCTCTACATATACCCAACATGGGCAGACGTTTCTCCTCCGCCATCTGATAAAGCCGTATCTCAAAATTATCCCTCTGCGGCAGGATCATCCCCATCTCAAAGCCATCCAGAGGCTCCTCTCCCCAAAAATGTGGATGAATATCCCCTCCACCTGCAAATAAAATTCCATCCAATTTCTTAACGTAATTTCCCTCTTTCCCGACAGACTCATCCGAGGGGAGCAGAACAGGTATCCCACCTGCCTGCGAAATACAAGTGGCATAGCTTGTTTTAGAAAAATAATTCCCCGCCTGCATATCAAGGCTGGTCGTAATGCCAATTAGTGGACATTTCATACAATTCTCTTTTCTGCACTTATATACAATACAAAACGTGCAATTCCTTTTCATTTTATAATATTCCTTTCTAGATTACAATATCCATGCGGAAATATAAAGAAATATAAAGATAAAAAGGAAAATAAATTCTTGACAATTTTATAATTTCGTGACATTGTTAATGAAATAGATATAAAACTGATGTATTATATTGGTTTGTTTTTTTGGATGCATTAGAGAATTTGTTGAATCATGTTTGGGGAGGGGCCGCCCAGAGAACGGTCTATGGTCCTCCGTCACCGCGCTCCCGCTTAGTGAAAAACGTAGCAGATGCTAAGCTCGTGAGAAACCTCGCTAAGCACT
>CAMUFS010000117.1 GCA_947088195.1 uncultured Clostridia bacterium | reverse complement strand
GATGTTGGCACGCGCTCTCTATAAAGATGCACCCATTATTGTGTTAGATGAGCCGACGGCCGCTCTCGATCCACTTGCAGAACATGATATCTATCAGAAATATAGTGATATGACAGGAAAACGCACCAGTATCTATATCAGTCACCGACTTGCATCCACCCGCTTCTGTGACAGAATTATTTATCTTAAGAAGGGTCAAATAGCAGAATCTGGCACACATGAGGAATTATTGAGACAGAACGGTGAATATGCTTCTCTTTTTGAAGTGCAGAGCAAATATTATGGGGAGGAAAAATGGGAGAAAAAATATTTTTAAAAGAGGCATTGCAGCTTAATATACGAGGATTTAAATTGTATTTTCGCGCAGCTCCAAAGCTTTTTCTTGCACGTGCAGCTTACGCCGTTGTAATGGGAGTAGTGCCATATGTAAATATCTATTTGTCTGCACAGTTGGTTGGAGAGCTGGCGGGAGAAAGAAACGTTGAGCGGATGGCAACGCTGGTGACAATAGTGCTTTTATCAGATTTGTTTTTGCTTATCTTTTCGGAGAGTATAAAGCATTGGATGATGTATGAAAATACGGCAAATGGAAATACAAGGGAGCTGATACTTCTTCAAAAGCTGTTATCAATGGATTTTGTGGATATGGATAGCTCTAAAACACATGATAAGTTAGACCAGATCAATCAGAATGCCAACTGGGCTGGCTGGGGGCTTGGCGTTTTGCCAAGATATTTTGAGATTAGCTTGCGCTCAAGCATTAGTATTGTATGTGCATTGTCACTGACTGTGGGAATGTTTTTTCAAAGGGTGCCAGAGAGTGCAGGAGCACTGAGAATATTAAATCATCCAGCATGTATCATTGTTATGTTTTTACTTATGATTGGTGTCATAGTCGTTGCAGCTTTTATGGAGGGGAAAGCCGAACAGCGTTATGCAGAGTGTGCTGCGTCAGCAAGATTTGGAAATCGAAGCTGGGGATTTTTTGGATTTGGTATTACTGAGCTAGAGCGGGCAGTAGATATGCGGATCTATAACCAGCAGAATATTGCCGCACATTATCTTGTCAAAAATGACAGCTTTCAGTCAAATTCCATGATGGGGCGATTAATTCGAGGAAGCATGGGATTTTTGTATGCATTTTCGTCGGTTATTTCGGCTTCTTTTCAAGGTATTATTTATCTTTTTGTCTGTATCAAGGCATGGGCGGGAGCTTTTGGAGTGGGGTTAGTCACACAATATATTGGAGCTGTGGCTGCTTTTTATTCCGGTGTGGTAGCTTTATTTCAGGCAGTTGTCAAGCTAAAGAGCAATGCACCATTTTTAAAAACAACGTTTGAGTTCTTGGATATTCCCAATCAGATGTATCAGGGAAGTCTTACGGTGGAGAAGCGCTCCGACCGCAAATATGAGATAGAGTTTAGAAATGTTTCGTTTCATTATCCTTCCTCCAAGGAGTGGGCGCTTAAGAATATTAATTTTCGTTTTCGTGTTGGAGAGCGTCTTGCTATTGTTGGGGAGAATGGCTCTGGGAAAACCACGTTTATTAAGCTTTTGTGCCGGCTCTATGATCCGACGGAGGGGGAGATATTGTTAAATGGCATTGATATTCGCAAGTATGATTATCAGGAATATATGTCTGTGTTTGCAGTTGTCTTTCAGGATTTTCAGCTATTGTCTGGCAGTCTTTTGGAAAATGTGGCGGCAGGGCATGTCTATAACAGGGAGCGGGTAAGGAAATGCTTGATAGAAGCAGGCTTTGAAGAGCGACTTTCTTCCCTGCCAAAGGGGCTTGAAACTTGTCTGCATAAAGCTTTTGATAAAGATGCTGTGATGTTCTCTGGGGGTGAGAGACAAAAGGTGGCGCTCGCCAGAGCACTTTATAAGGATGCAGCGTTTATTGTGTTGGATGAGCCAACCGCTGCTCTCGATCCGATAGCAGAGCAGGAGGTCTATGAGAAATTTAATGAGATTGTGGGGGATAAAACGGCAGTTTATATTAGCCATCGTCTGTCTTCCTGTAGATTTTGTGACAAGATTGCTGTTTTTGACAGTGGTAATATTGTGCAATATGGAAATCATAAAAGTTTGTTGAGGGAGAAGGAGAGAAAGTATTATAAGCTCTGGCATGCACAGGCCCAGTATTACACAGAGGAGAAGAAGAAAAAAGAAGAGCTGGAGCAATTTAACAAAAACTTTGGGGAGAAGGTAAGGTTTAATGAATAAAAAGAAACCAAAATATACAATATGGCAGAATGTGCAATATATGCTTTATATGGCATGGACAAACAAAGTTTACAGTGTAATTATATTGTGTGTGGTGGAGAGTATTCTCAAGATTTTTTCTAGCTTGACTGGAATTTTGATCACACCAACAATTCTGCGTTGTGTGGAGGAGAGAGCACCACTTAGCAGGCTTTTTATGACGATTTTTGTGTTTACTGTTATGCTTGTGATATGGAGCGGTCTTGCCGCTTATGTGGAATGTGCAAATTTATTTGGAGGCAGAGCAGATATACGCAGAACCTTAATGCAGATGGTGATGAGAAAAAATTGTACAACCTCATATCCAAATCTGGAGGATCAAAATGTTCTTTGGTATAGAAGGCAGGCAGAGAAAGCAGTGCGAGGAGTTAGTGAGGCAGTGGAGGGGGTGTGGAATGCCCTGTCAGATATTTTGAGAAATACTGGAGGATTTTTCATATATCTGTGGATGCTGACAGCGGTGGATCCAGTGATTGTGCTGGTGACAATGATCACGGCAGTTCTTGGCTACGTTGTAAACCGTTATGCTAAGAGATGGAGATACCAGCATAAGGATGAGGTTGCTGACTATGAGCTTAAGACGTGGTATATTTTGAGAAGATCACAAGATATTAAGCTTGCAAAGGATCTGCGGATTTTTGGTATGGAAAATTGGCTAAAAGATGTATATGCAAGTGTAATGACATTGTACAAGGGGTATTTTTTTCGACGAGAAAGGTTATATCTGATAACCGATATTGTGAATGTGATACTTGCCTTTTTGAGAAATGGAATTGCATATGGATATTTGATTTATATGGTTCTTGTTCACAATCTGCCTATATCAGAATTTCTCTTATATTTTGCTGCTGTGGGAGGCTTTACTACGTGGATTGGCGGAATTTTGGACGCTTTTGGTATCTTGCATGAGCAGAGCATAGATCTATCTATAATGCGGGAATATCTGGAGATGCCGGAGATATTTTGGAGTGAGACGGAAGGAGAAAAGAAGAAAAAGCTTCCTACCTTGAAGGAATCTTGTAGTCTGGAGCTTAGAGGTGTATCATTCCGCTATCCGGGAGCAGAAGAGGACACTATTCACGAGTTGGATCTTGTGATCCCTCCGGGGGAGAAGCTTGCCATTGTGGGAATGAATGGCGCTGGAAAGACAACGCTGATAAAGCTGTTGTGCGGCTTTTATAATCCGACGGAGGGAGAGGTGCTCTATAATGGCATAGACATTCGAAATTATGATCGGAGAGAGTACTATTCTTTATTTGCTGCTGTATTTCAGAAATTTTCAATTTTGGAGACTACGCTTGCAGAAAATGTGGCACAGACGGATGAAGCTATTGATATGGAGCGCGTAAAAAGATGTATTGAGAAAGCGGGACTTACAAGCAAGGTGGAAAGTCTGCCAAATGGTTATCAAACTTATATTGGCAAAAAAGTATTTTTGGACGGCGTGGATCTGTCAGGGGGAGAGATGCAAAGATTGATGCTTGCGCGAGCGTTGTATAAAGATGCGCCCATTCTTGTGTTGGATGAGCCGACTGCCGCGCTGGACCCTATATCGGAAAATGATATTTATCAGCGTTATAATGAGATGACAGAAAGTCATACTAGTGTATACATCAGCCACAGGCTTGCCTCCACACGGTTCTGTGATCGGATTATATATATGAAAAAAGGCAGAATTGCAGAGTCTGGCACACATGAGGAGCTGCTGCAGGCAGGGGGAGGATATGCACATTTGTACGAGGTGCAGAGTAAATATTACAGGGAGGAAATGGCGGATGAATGAGAAGAAAAAAATATCCTGTAAAGAAGTGTTGCTGCTTCATAAACGTGCCTTAATGGTATTTTGGAAAATGTGTCCGGGCGTATTTTTTTCTCGTGCCTGCTATGCTCTGATATCTGGCATTGTGCCGTATGTCACAATCTATTTATCAGCGCATCTGGTGGGAGAGCTAACGGGAGATAAGAATATAAGACAGCTTGTTATATGGACAGTAGCTGCGCTGGCAGCAGGACTTTTGTTGGGGATAGGCTCCGCGTGTATAAAGCGGTGGAAGCTTTATGAAAATGCAGCACTCTGGCAGGATAAGGACAGAGTTCTAATTCATAAGCTGTTGGATATGGATTTTGCAGCAATGGATGATCCAGATACCCATCATTTGTTGGCGCAGATTCAGCAAAATTCTATGTGGGGAGGCGTGGGAATTTTTCAGATACCAGAGTTTTTTGAGAAATGTGTTACCTCTGTGGTTAGTATCTTGTGTGCGATAGCTTTGACAGCGGGGCTGCTTGTGGAGAAGGTGCCAGAGGGATCAGGTGCGCTTTGCATCTTAAATCATCCTTTATGGATAGTGGCAGTTATGGTGATATTACTTGGAACAGCTATGCTTGCTATCAC
This sequence comes from uncultured Clostridia bacterium, assembly GCA_947088195.1. Classification (GTDB taxonomy): domain Bacteria; phylum Bacillota; class Clostridia; order Lachnospirales; family Lachnospiraceae; genus RGIG8607. The sequence continues at coordinate 3,819 of CAMUFS010000117.1, read as the reverse complement.
AATTTATCAGAAGGTTGACCAGTATTTTCAGGAATGTGCCAATGAGGGGAAGCTTGGCAATCGGGTGTGGGGATTTTTTATGTTTGAGATGACAGATCTGGATCGGGCGATGGATATGCGAATCTATAACCAGCAGGATATCAGCGCACACTATTTTCAGAAACATAATGAATATGCGATTGCATTAAAACGTCTGTCTCAAGGGAAAATGGGTCTGATGAAGGGATTATCTACTGCTGTGGCGGACTCCTTTCAGGGAGTGATCTATCTATTTGTCTGCCTAAAGGCATGGGCAGGTGCGTTTGGCATCGGCAGGGCAACACAGTATATAGGGGCAGTTACAGCATTGTATTATGGAGTGGAAACATTGTTACAGACATATGGAAAAATGCAGAACAATGCGTCATTTTTAAGGACGACATTTGAGTTCCTCGACATTCCCAATAAAATGTATCAGGGAAGTCTTACTGTGGAAAAACGGCAGGATCGGCGTTATGAGATAGAATTTCGAGATGTATCCTTTCAATATCCGTCTTCAAAGCAATGGGCGTTAAGACATATCAATTTCCGCTTTCATATAGGAGAGCGACTTGCGATTGTGGGGGAGAATGGATCTGGAAAAACTACTTTTATCAAGCTATTATGCAGGCTATATGATCCGACGGAGGGTGTCATCTTATTAAATGGTATTGATATTCGCAAATATAATTATAGGGAGTATATGTCTGTATTTGCCGTTGTTTTTCAAGATTTTCAGCTATTATCTTGCAGCTTGGGGGAAAATATAGCATCAGGAAAGTTCTATGAAAAAGAAAAGGTAAAACAGTGTCTTGCCAAGGCAGATTTTGGCGATCGCCTTCAAGAGCTGCCAAAGGGAGTAGATACCTGCCTTTATAAAGATTTTGATAAAGAGGGTATAGAATTATCTGGCGGTGAGGCGCAAAAAGTTGCACTTGCCAGAGCATTGTATAAAGATGCACCATTTGTTATTCTAGACGAGCCAACAGCCGCACTTGATCCAGAGGCAGAACAGAAGGTTTATGAAAAATTTAATGAGATCGCTGGGGATAAGACAGCGATCTACATCAGTCATCGCCTGTCCTCCTGCAGGCTTTGTGATGTAATTGCAGTGTTTGATAAAGGAAGAATTGTACAACATGGCAGTCATGAAAACCTACTAGAACAGACAGAGGGAAAATATTATAAGCTTTGGTATGCGCAGGCACAATATTATATAGAAGAACAAGAACGAAAGAAAATGTGGAACAATCTGATAGCAGATTAAAGTTAAGATAAGCCTGCCTTATTGCTTGATGGGGACATATCAAACGAAGGCAGGCTTATCTTTGTATTTTGCACACGAGCAATGAAAGAAGCTTTCCTTACCCGATTTAAAATTTAGGCTAAAATAGCCACAACAAACATAACAAGACACAGAATAAAATACAGAATCATTCCACCATTTAAGTAATGGGCTTTAAAACGCTCAGATCCAGTCAATGTGATCTCACCCTTTTCCAGCTTAACACGTTTTATCTCTGTGATAAATAAAATAATTCCCGCAATTAAAAATACATAGACTAGAAGGCTAGCTATTGTGATAAGAATGGGATTTGCGCTCAATGCCATCAGTGGCATAAGAGTGGAGCCAAACAGGTTGATCAGCACATGTAGCCCAATGGAATATAAAATATTGTTGGTGCGTATCACAATGTAAGCAAATATCATACCAAGCACAAGGGCGTACAGTGCCTGCGAAAGATTGCCGTGGAATAAGGAAAAAGCAAGTGCGCTGACCCAGATAGCTGTCATATCTCCATAAGGGCGAAGGCGATCCAGCATTAGCTTGCGGAACATAAGCTCTTCTATAATAGGAGCTGATACAGATAAAACCAAAACCTGTAGAACAACGCTTTCTCCTGTCGCTACCGTTGCAAGTGGATTGTTGACGGGAGCTTGCTTGATAAGTGAGATCAAAGCATTAATGCCAAGGCTGACAAAGTTAAAAAGGTAGGTTGCTCCCATACAGATAATAAATATCTTAAAATAACGAAGGGGAGGTATCCTTGTCTTTTCTCTGGCAGGCTGTGGCTGTTTGGGCTTCATCATCAGAAAATAAACCAAAAAACCAATTACATGCATACTGATAAAGATACATAAAATATAGAACCATGATTGTTGCACAATGTTTGGAGCAATAATAGCAAAAACGGCGCCCATAACAATCTGAACAAGATTAACCACAAGCAGTACAACAGATAATGATAACCACATATAAGAAAAATTTTTTTTGTGTTCCATAATAAGTATTCCTTCTTTCTTTTTGCTATTGCATGGCATTTTACTATAAGTCTGCAAGCAAAAAATATCGATCAAAATATTTTAAAATAAGATCGGACTTGTATATTCTAAAGTTTTATTATCTATAGAAGAGGTATATTGTGCTCTTTGCATATTTTTTTCATGTCTTTTGGCCATAAGCTTGCCTGAACCTCTCCAACATGTGCCTTGTCAAGAAGCAACATACATAGACGAGACTGGCCAATGCCTCCGCCGATGGTATAGGGAAGCTCTTGATTTAACAACATACGGTGAAATAACAGATCCTTGCGTTCTTCACATCCAGCAATTTTTAACTGTGAGAGCAATGCTTCTTCGTCAACACGAATCCCCATGCTGGAGATCTCCAGTGCGCAGTGTAATGTCTCATACCAGAATAAAATGTCTCCATTCAGATTCCAATCGTCATAATCTGGTGCTCTGCCGTCATGTGGCTCACCGTTTGATAATGCGCCTCCAATATTCATAAGAAAGACGCAGCCAAGCTCTTCTGTTATAAGATTTTCACGCTCTTTTGGCGTTTTATCTGGATAGCGGTCAAGCAGCTCCTGAGAGGTGATAAAATGGATCTGTTCAGGAAGCTTTTTTACTGCCTGTGGGTATTTGTACCACACTTCATGCTCCATATGCTTGATAATCTTAAAGATAGTTTGTACAGTACTCTTTAAAGTGTCAACCGTGCGATCCTCTTTTGCGATAACCTTCTCCCAGTCCCACTGATCCACATAACAGGAATGAAGATTATCCAATTCTTCATCACGGCGAATAGCGTTCATATTGGTATACAAGCCTTCTCCCACAGCAAAGCCATATTCATGGAGAGCCATTCTCTTCCATTTGGCAAGAGAGTGAACCACTTCAATTTCTTCTTTTGGGATTCCAAGAATGTCAAAAGAGACAGGGCGCTCAACGCCGTTTAGATTGTCATTTAAACCAGAGCTTTTTTCTACAAAAAGCGGGGCAGAGATACGTTCCAAATTCATTTCTTTGCCAAATTCCTTTTGGAATGTATCACGAATGTACTTGATCGCATCCTCTGTTTCACGAATGGACAGGCGCGGTTGATAATCCTTTGGTAATATAAGTGACATGGCATTATTCTCCTTCACTATAGTAAATTCATACTTTACCATATTACCACGTTTTTTCTAAAAAAGCAAAAACTTTCTTGTAAAAAGTAAGTTTTGGGGTACAGCTTGGACAACAATACTGTGAAATGGAGAGTGTCATTTGTGAATTTTAGATGAAAAAGAATAGATACGTCATAAGTATTTATTGAAGAGTTAGTGGTCCAAAACAAAAATAAACAGAATAAGAACATGACCAAACGATAACTCGGTTAATCGTATACTTTATACAAAACATCTTTATAGGTTATTTGTGATTGTGGGGGGGGGTGGTGAATCATATTCTAGAAGGGGCCGCCCAGAGAATGGCCTATAGTCCTCTGTCACCGCGCTCCCGCTTAGTTCAAAACGT
>CAMUFS010000116.1 GCA_947088195.1 uncultured Clostridia bacterium | reverse complement strand
GGTTGTAGATCGTGTTTATATAGGATAGGAGGGGTGTTCAGAGGGTTATCTATGGTGCTCTGTCCCCCCCCCTGTTTCCGCTACGTTTTTCACTGAATGGGAGTGAGGACAGAGGATAACCATAGCTTAACTTAGCGGACCTTTCTTGAAAATGATTTTAGTGTCACAGATGACAAATAGGAGTGGATATATGAAAACATGGTGTGCGATTGGGGATTCTTTTACTTATTTAAATGATCATCTGGATGAAACGGATTTCCGCGTGTCGGAAGGGTATTTGAGCAGAGTGCTGAGAAAGCTTCCGGATCTTGCGCTGATAAATGCTGGTGTGAATGGTTCTACAACAAAGGACTGGTTGACAATCCCAGTGCCCTTTGCAGATATTTATAGCATACTTTTGGGGACAAATGACTGGCATCAGCAGATACCTCTTGGCTCAAAGGAGAATTTTATAAAAGAGGAGTCTGGTACCATTCTTGGGAATCTTGGTGTTTTAATAAAGAGAATCCGCATGGTCAATGAAAATGCAAAGATTTTGGTGATGAACCCTGTGGAGCGTGCCGATTTTATCTGTGTTTTGGATACCTTGAATCAAGCGCAGGGAAGCTATGCTCCTGAAGCAGGGGTTATGCTTTCTAAGGTGGCAGAGGCGATTGTTTCTTGTGCGGAGGAGATGGGGCTTTGTGTGCTTGATCTTTATAAGACATGTGGTTTTACGCAGGAGAATGTAATTCATTTTAAACGTCTTAAAAAAGATGGCATTTATCAGGATCTGCCTTATCCAGATTATATTGGAGTGCCTTATCATGCAGAGACAGACGAGTATCCTTATCCACTGGAGGCAGTTGCCTTGACTTATGATGGATTGCACCCAAGTGATAGGGGAAATGAGATTATTGCTGAATTGGTTGCAGGTAAGTTATCCCAATTTTTGGACTGAGGTTAGAGGATGTTAAAGAGGAGCGATGTGCTTTCCATTCCATATTTAAAAAAGACGACATTCTCTGGAAGCTATCAGGGGATGCGCTTTTTGTTGAAAATGGAAAAGGGAGAGGAATGTACTGCATTGCGCGTGAGTTGTTGGGAAGAACCATATAGTTACAGCGCGACAAAGGATGAGGATAGGACAGAGGCAGAGTTTGAATTTAGCGAGGACGGCATTAAAAAAGCGGTGGATTGGCTGAATGATATATGGAGAGAACACAGAGAAAAATTTAAAAATGCATGGGAACATTGGGATCGATAGGGAACGCGAGTGATAAAGGTAGAAAAAGAGAACTAGATAGAAATGGGATATTATTTCTATCTAGTTCTCTTTTTTTATTTTGCATTAAAAATGTCTGGTTTAAATTCCTCTGGCTCAATAGATCCTGTCAAGCTTACTCTGTAAAAACTGTTGCTGTTTCCAAGATACTGAAAATAGGCATAGTCTCCCGCGATATTAATATTGCAGCAGCTTGTGTCAACAACCATCTGTTTTTCTGTCCCAGCGGTATTGTTCCGATACATGGCATAATGCTTTGTGTCTGGATTTTCAATTTGGTAGAAAACGACGGAGCCGGATAAGTTATAATTTACACAGCGATCGTTGTCTATTACAGTCAGCTCTTCCGTTGAGGTATTGTAGCGCTTTAGCGCATAGCCGTCCGCAAGATCGATAAAATATAAAAAGCCATTGTCAAAGATCGGTTGATAGCAATTTCCCTCATAAAATACGGAGGAGACACCAGTTCTAGTGTCATAGCGGTAGATATTGTGATTGCCCTCTAACTCGGCATAATATAGATAACCATTGTCGGCACAGGAGATGGGATATCCAACAGAGGATATTCTCTCAAAATCTTTGGAATTTTTGATATTTACTCTGGAAAAATACAGGCTGGTGTCTGTATATTCTTGAAAGTATAGATTACTTCCACTCAGGCAGACATATTCAGAAAGAGCGCTGTTAAGGACCTTGCTGCTGCCATTTGACAAAGAGACGCGGTATATGCCATAGGGGCGCCGATCTAGAAAAGAACGGATATTTCCCTTGGCACCATTTCGCCCATAATAGAGATAATTGTTGTAGATATTAATAGAAAATGCATCCGATATTCCCATTTTTTTCAATGCACCATTTGGCTTCATGCAGAATACATTATAGTCATCCGCGGGCCATGAGAAGTAAATATCTGAGCCATTTTCACAGAAATAGCCGCCATTATAGAGATTTCCTGCAGAATTTCCGGTGGCAGTGATATCATTTTCAGGAGTGAAATCAATCATCTGCCAAAAGACGAGGAAAAAAGCAACAAATACTATGGCAATAATGATAATAATAACCTTTTGTTGATTTTTCATAAATGCCTCCAAAATAAAAAATAAAATATATATGGTTCTATAGATAAGTATAACAGGGAATAGAAAAATTTCCAATACTTTTATCAGGAAATGGAAAAACAACAGCAAATGTGGTATAATCAAGAAATATATGACAATGAGGAAGGGTAGGGTAGTATGAGGGATTTACAAGAGATTAGGCAGGATATTGATCGTGTGGACGGTGAGTTGGTCAGGCTTTTTCAAGAGCGTATGGCGTTGTGTGAAGAGGTGGCAGAATTTAAGATAGATACCGGAAAGCGCGTTCTCGATCCGAAGAGGGAGGCGGAGAAGCTAGAAAAGGTGATGGCGCTTGCGGACTCAGAATTTAACAGGCAATGTGTCGGAGAATTGTTTACACAGCTAATAGCGATGAGCCGCAAGATGCAGTACAAGATGCTCGCGGAGCATGGGCTTTCTTCTGGCTTTGGCTTTCATGAGGTGAAAGAGCTTAAGCGGGATGATATTGTGGTGGTCTATCAGGGTGTGGAGGGAGCTTACAGCCATCAGGCAATGCTGCAATATTTTGGTGATAAAACAAAGAATTTCCATGTAAAAACATTTCGGGATGCGATGGAGGCGATACGCGATGGAATGGCAGATTATGCAGTGCTTCCAATAGAAAATTCTTCAGCGGGAAGTGTGTATGATGTCTATGATTTATTGCTTGAGTTTGAAAACTGTATCGTGGCTGAAAGCTTTGTAAAGGTGGAGCATGCGCTGTTGGGGCTTAAAGATGCCACGCTTGATGACATCACAACGGTTCATTCTCATCCACAGGGGCTGATGCAGTGCTCAAGGTTTTTGGAGCAGCACAGAGAGTGGCAGAGTATCAGTGAGCTTAATACAGCAGGGAGCGCAAGAAAGGTATTAGAGGCAGGGGATAAAAGCCATGCTGCCATCGCCAGTGAGCTGGCAGGAAAGCTATATGGCTTAAAGGTGCTTGAGCGGGGGATTCATCACAACAAGGAGAATACCACTCGATTTTTAATTATCAGCAGGGAAAAGCTCTATACCACTCAGGCAAAAAAGGTAAGCATAAGCTTTGAGCTGCCCCATACCAGCGGGACACTCTACAATATGATTTCTCATTTTATCTTCAATCATCTCAATATGACAAAGATAGAATCGAGGCCGATTGAGGGAAGAAACTGGGAATATCGTTTTATTATTGATGTGGAGGGCAGGCTGAGTGACCCCGATATGCAGAACGCGCTTTTGGGAATTGAGGGGGAGGCAAAGTCCTTCCGAATTTTGGGTAATTATTAGTCTGTGCCAGAATGGGAGGGGATGTAATGTCTGTAATTAGGCGATTTGCGGCGATAGAGGTAGGTTCTTATGATATACAGATGAAGATCTATGAGATCTCTCAAAAATATGGAATACGAGAGATTGATGATATTCGCCATGTGATGGAATTAGGAAGAGATACCTACACACACGGAAAGATAAGCTTTGAGATGGCGGAGGAGCTTTGCGAGGTACTGTGCCGGTTCCGTGAGATTATGAAAGGGTATGAGGTTTTAGATTACAGGGCAAAGGCAACCAGCGCAGTGAGAGAGGCGAAGAATGCGCTGATTCTTTTGGATCGTATTCGAGTGAGAACAGGATTTGACGTAAAAATATTGAGCAATTCAGAACAGCGATTTTTGTGTTATAAGGCAGTGGCATCCAGAGAGGCAGAATTTAACCAGATTATCAGCAAGCCAACGGCCATTGTGGATGTAGGCTCAGGAAGTATACAGCTCTCTTTGTTTGATAAGGATGTCTTAATCTCCACACAGAATATTAGGCTTGGCTCTCTGCGAATCCGGGAGATGCTTCCCAGTGTAAGCATGGACAGTGCACATTTGGAGCTTTTGATAGAAGAGTTGATCGACAATGATTTGGATACGTTCCGCAAGCTTTTTTTGCAGAAAAAAGAGATTGAGAATATAATAGCAGTCGGAGATTATGTCACAATTTTTTCTGGTGTGGCGAAGCAAAAATCGGGGAAAGATTGTCTTAATAGAGATCAATTTATGGAGTTATATCAGACAGTTCGAGGCAATACACCAGAACAGCTCGCCAGCAAATTTGGAGTGGCAGCGGAGAATGCATCCCTGATATTGCCGTGTATGATGGTATTTAAAAGGCTGATTGAGACGACGGCGACCAGTCTTATCTGGATACCGGGAGTTACTTTGTGCGATGGAATTGCGGCTTCTTATGCAGAAAAGCATGTGAAATTGTCCTTTGCCCATGATTTTTCCAAGGATATCGTGATCGCATCCAGAAATATAGCAAAGCGATATATGGGAAATATTGGCCACACAAAAGTTTTGGAGGAGTGTGCGCTGGGAATTTTTGATATTATGAAAAAATATCATGGTCTTGGGAAACGCGACCGGATATTATTACAGATTGCGGCAATTTTGCATGATTGTGGAAAATATGTCAGCATGAATCAGGCTTCTGATGCCTCGTATCATATTGTGATGTCAACAGAGATCATTGGGCTGTCTCATTCGGAGAGAGAGACAGTGGCAAATATTGTGCGTTATAATACACAAGAATTTGATTATTCTGCGAGGGCAGACAAGAGCATGACAAGCAACATGTATATGACAGTGGCAAAGCTTACGGCGATTCTCAGAATTGCAAACGCGATGGATCGCAGCCATAAACAAAAATTTCATGATTTTAAGATGGCGCTTAAGGAGGATGAGCTGATTATCACAGCAGATACACTGGAGGATATTTCGTTGGAGAAGGCTTTATTCCGGCAGAAGGCAGACTTTTTTGAGGAGATGTATGGGATTCGGCCGGTATTAAAAAGAAAGAAAGAGTATTAAAGCAAAGTGTGTTAAGGGGGAAGAACATATGGCAGAAATTGATTTAAAAAGCCCGGAATATTATGTAAATCGGGAGATGAGCTGGCTGGATTTTAATTACAGGATCTTGAGTGAGGCGAGGGATAAACATATACCGCTGATGGAGCGGTTGAAATTTTTAAGTATAACAGCATCCAATCTGGATGAATTTTTTATGGTGCGTGTGGCATCCTTAAAGGATATGGTCAATGCGGGCTATGGCAAGGCAGATATTGCTGGATTAAAGCCAAAGGAGCAGCTTGCACAGATTAACACTAAGACGCATCAGCTTGTGGCACAGCAGTACACAACGTATAATCGATCCATCATACCTCTTCTAAAGAAAGAAAAGCTGAAATTAGTCAGTGCACATGAGGAGCTAAGTGAAAAACAGGCGGCTTATCTGGATCGCTTCTTTCTGGATCAGATCTATCCAGTGCTGACACCCATGGCAGTGGATTCTTCTAGGCCATTTCCCTTAATTCGCAATAAATCGTTAAACCTTGCCGCGCTTTTGTTGAAAAAAAAGCAGAATGAGCTGGAATTTGCCACGGTTCAGGTTCCGTCTGTGCTGCCAAGAATTGTGGTGATGCCAGAGGAGGACAAGGGAAAAACTACGGTTATTTTGCTGGAAGAAATAATTGAGCGCAATATCCAGAAATTATTTTCTAATTATGAGGTAATTTGCTGCCATCCCTATCGCGTGATGAGGAATGCAGATTTGACGATTGACGAGGATGGCGCGGAGGATCTGTTAAAAGAAATTGAAAAGCAGTTGAAAAAGCGTCAGTGGGGAGAGGCGATTCGACTTGAGGTCGAAGAAAATATGGATAAGCGCCTTCTAAAAATATTGAAAAAAGAGTTGAATATGAAGGAAGAGGATATCTATCGCATCAACGGTCCTCTGGATCTAACCTTTTTAATGAAAATGTATGGACTTCCGGGTTATGAGCATCTAAAAATTTCCAAGTATATTCCTCAGCCTGTGAGGGAGATAAATCCAGAGGAGGATATTTTCACATCGATTCGCAGAGAGGATATACTGTTGCATCATCCTTATCAGACCTTTGATCCAGTGGTATCTTTTGTGCGGCAGGCGGCAAAGGATCCAGATGTTCTCGCCATCAAGCAGACGCTGTACCGCGTCAGTGGAAATTCTCCCATTATCGCTTCGTTAGCAGAGGCAGCGGAAAATGGGAAACAGGTATCTGTTCTGGTGGAGCTAAAAGCACGTTTTGATGAGGATAATAATATTATCTGGGCAAAGAAGCTTGAGAAGGCAGGCTGTCATGTTATCTATGGCTTGGTGGGGTTAAAGACACACAGTAAGATCACATTAGTGGTGCGCAAGGAGGAGGACGGAATCCGGCGCTATGTCCATCTGGGAACCGGAAATTACAATGACGCCACAGCAAAGCTTTATACGGATCTGGGGCTTCTAACCTGCAATCCTCTAATTGGAGAGGATGCAACAGCCGTCTTTAATATGCTGTCCGGCTACTCAGAGCCGGCCACATGGAATAAGCTGCAGCTTGCTCCGTTGTGGTTGAGGGACAAATTTATCCGATTGATTGAGCGGGAAACGCAAAATGCGAAAGAGGGAAAACCCGCCTATATTATAGCAAAGATGAATTCTCTCTGTGATATGGAGATTATAGAAAAGCTCTATGAAAGCTCACAGGCAGGGGTAAAGACAGAGCTTATTGTGCGCGGGATCTGCTGCCTGAAAACAGGAATACCGGGAGTGAGTGAGAATATATCGGTTCGTTCCATTGTCGGAAATTTTCTGGAGCACGCCAGAATTTTCTGTTTTGCCAATAACGGCAGAGAAGAGATCTATATGGGCAGTGCAGACTGGATGCCAAGAAATCTGGACCGCCGCGTAGAGATACTATTTCCCGTGGAGGACGAGAGGCTGAAAAAGAAGGTGCGTCATGTACTGGAGGTGCAGCTTGCTGACACGATGAAGGCGCATATACTTGGAAAGGATGGCATCTATGAGAAGGTGGATCGAAGAGGGAAAGCCGCTGTAAATTCACAAGAACAATTCTGCAAGGAAGCGATAGAAGCCGCCAAGGGAACCAACAAAGAGATACAGAGCAGAGTATTTCATCCTATGGAGAGTGAATAGAATGGAAAATAATAATGACTTGTTTCTTTACATATGATAAAATACAGATATATGGAGATACTTAATAATAGTACAGGCAAATACAATACTTACATAATGGAGAAGCATTGGAGGTAGCTATGGCAGAGACGAATATTTTGGTTGTGGATGATGAGAAGGAGATCGCAGAGCTTGTGGAGCTGTATCTTGTCAGTGATGGTTATAAGGTTCATAAGGCATATTCCGCGGAGGAAGGGCTTGAGATATTAAAGGCAGTGCCAGTGGATCTTGCACTTCTGGATATTATGATGCCGGGCATGGATGGGCTTGAGATGTGCAGAAAGATTCGAGAGTTTAATAACATTCCTATTATCATGCTGAGTGCGAAGTCCACAGATCTGGATAAGATTATGGGACTTAGCACAGGTGCAGATGATTATGTGACCAAGCCATTTAATCCTTTAGAGCTCACGGCGAGAGTGAAGTCTCAGCTTCGCCGCTATACACAGCTTAACCCTAATAATCAGGTGGAGAAGGAAGAGAATGAGATCTCCATCCATGGGCTTGAGATCAACAAAGAGAATCACAGAGTTGTGGTTTACGGCGAGGAGATTAAGCTGACACCGATTGAGTTTGATATTCTATACCTGCTCGCCTCGAATCCGGGGAAGGTTTTCAGCACCGATGATATTTTTGAGAAGGTGTGGAATGAGAAAGTATATGAGGCGAACAATACAGTGATGGTGCATATCAGAAGGCTGCGTGGCAAGATGAAGGAGGACACCAGAACCAATAAGATAATTACCACAGTCTGGGGAGTGGGATATAAAATTGAAAAATAGGTATATAGACAGTATTCACAAAAGGATTCTTGCCTATGGAGTGTTAAGCTGTATTATTACTTTTGCTGTTTTGGTGTTGATGGGAATGAATATGCCCTTTGTACTTAGGATTCTTGGACAAGAGGAATTAGGGGGAGGTCCGTATATTAGAGAAAGCAAGAATGAGACATTTCAGGTAATTCTTTTGGTTGTGACAGGGATTGCCACCTTTTTGGTGTCTTTTATGCTGCTTATGAATAATGTGGTTCGTTATATTAAAGTGATTATCAAGGGAACCCGCCAGATTGCAGATGGGGACTTAAGTGCACAGATAGCGGTGGAGGGCAATGATGAGCT
>CAMUFS010000115.1 GCA_947088195.1 uncultured Clostridia bacterium | reverse complement strand
AACTGGAAGAAGCGAAGGAAGAGGAAGAACCAGTTGAGCTAGAAGAGGAGAAGGAACCAGAAGCTCTAGTGGAATCAGAAGGTATAGAAGATTCTGTTGAATTGGAAGAAGCGAAGGAATCGGAAAAACCAGTTGAGCTAGAAGAGGAGAAGGAACCAGAAGCTCTAGTGGAATTAGAAGGTATAGAAGATTCTGTTAAACTGGAAGAAGAGAAAGAATTGGAAGAACCAGTTGAACTAGAAGAGGTGAAAGAACCAGAGGTTTTAGTGGAACCAGAAGAAGGTATAGAAGATTCTGTTGAACTGGAAGAAGCGAAGGAAGAGGAAGAACCAGTTGAGCTAGAAGAGGAGAAGGAGCCGGAAACTCTAGTGGAATCAGAAGGTATAGAAGATTCTGTTGAACTGGAAGAAGCGAAGGAAGAGGAAGACCCAGTTGAGCTAGAAGAGGAGAAGGAACCGGAAGCTCTAGTGGAATCAGAAGGTATAGAAGATTCTGTTGAACTAGAAGGTGAGCGAGAGCCAGAAGAGTTGACTGGATTGGAAGAAGTGAAAGAACCAGAGGGACCGATTCAACCAGAAGAAGTGAATGAACAGGAAAAATTAGTTGAACCAGAAGAGATAGGTGAGCTGGAAAGTACAGAGGAATTGGATGAAATAGAGGCTCTGGAAAGTGTAGAGGAACTGGAAAAGATAGATGTTTTGGAGGATGTGAAGGAACCAGAGAATGTTCCAGCTTCAGAGTTAGCGGAAAAGATGAATGACTTGGAAGTGCAGAGACCACAGAGTGTATTAGAAGTATTGGAGTCAGTGGAAGAGCCAGAAGAGATAATGCCACAAGAGATTATACAGGAAGTGATGGCAGAGCCAGAGAAAGTGCAAGAAACATTGACAGAGGAGCCAGAGGAAGTGTTGGCAGAGACAAAGGAAGAGAAAGAAGAAGTGCCAGAGATTTTTGAAGAGAGGGAAGAATTGGAGCCGGTGGCTGAGCACATGACAGAGGAGCCTGTTGCTCAAGTAGAATATTTTGAGGAATCAGAGCATAGCAGGCTTCAGGAACAAAATAATCAGACTGAGGTAACAGGAAAGATGGATATGGGCCAAGAAGGAATGTACGATAATACAGATATAATACAACAGTTGCTGGATTGTGACAAGGAAAGGTGCCGGCTGGAGCCATATGATAGGGATATTTTATATGATATTATCAGAGGACATTGGGAATTATTTGATCAGAATACAGATGAGACAATCAGTGACAAGGATTTAATTGCGAGAGATCCAAGACAGGATATCAGGCAGGGAGTTATCGGTATTGATTTTGGAACAAAGAGTACGGTTGTGGTTCGTCAGGATACCACGAATCGGATTGTTCCTATCCGTATTGGCACAGGAAATCTAAGCAGTGAAGTGAAGGATGAGGATTTTGAAAATCCATCTATTGTTGAATTTACAAATGTAAAGAAGTTTATAGAAGCGTATCAGAAGGAGGAGGGAAGGCCTCACACTTCCTGTAATGATATTTTTGTTTCTTATGATGCCTGTGAGGATTTTAAGAATTGTAAGCCAGAGGATTTTTATGCTTATTTTAGTGAGCTAAAACAGTGGGCGAACCATGAGAAGGGTAATGTGGTAATAAAGGATAAGCAAAAGAGAGAGTATTTCCTTGGTGAGCACATGAGTCCGACGGAGGGCATTGTCAACCCTATTGAGTTATATGCATATTACATTGGATTGTATATCAATAATATGCGAAATGGTATTTATTTAAAATATCTTATGACGTTCCCGGTGGGGTATGCCAAGGAGGTTAGGGATTTTATTGCCAATAGTTTTTATGAGGGAATTAGAAAGTCTCTTCCGACAAGCATATTGAATGATGCAAAGTGCATGGAACAGTTTAGGGTTGAGCTTGGCATCAGTGAGTCAGCAGCCTATGCAGTCACTGCTTTGGAGCAGAGTCATCTTGAGCCAAAAGATGAGACAGAACAGCTTATGTATGGTATCTTTGACTTTGGAGGCGGGACGACAGATTTTGACTTTGGAATCTGCCGCGGCGCGACGGAGGAGGAGTATGAGAAGGATGCATATGATTATGTCTTGGAATGTTTTGGTGCCGATTCTGATGTGACTTTGGGAGGCGAGAATATACTGGAGCTTATGGCATATCAAGTGTACCAGCAGAATCTTGATGTATTTCGGGAGAAACGGATTACGTTTACACTTCCGCTCGGTGAGAACAGCTTTGCGGGGAGTGAGACTTTGCTGATTAATTCTCAGATTGCAAGAAGAAATATGGCAATTCTTAAGGAAGAGCTTCGTCCTTTATGGCATCAGGAACAGGGCTGGAGAAAGAAATATCAGTTGGACAGCGAAGCACAGGGAGAGGTTGACAAGGAGGGGCTTGTTGTTTCTCTCTATAATATGGACGGAGATCCTGTACCGCAGTGCATTTTAGAGTTTTCTAGCCAAGATTTGGTGGAGATGATCAAGAACCGGATTCAGAAGGGCGTTGATAGCTTTTTCCAGTGTTTAATAAAGATATTTTTGTGCAAGAAGGATGTTGATAAGAAACAAGAAAATAATATTTATATTTTCTTGGCAGGAAATGCAAGTAAATCAGTTTTTGTGAAGGAATTGTTCCAGAAGAAGATAGAAGAGTATTACAGTAGAGCAAAGGGATTGACAGAGGAATTGGGAAATGCGCATTTTGTCCTGATTGATCCTCTTGCCGGAGAAAGAAGTGACAGCGATCATTATGTTCCCAATGCAAAAACTGGTGTGGCATATGGGTTATTGAAGAGTCGTGATGGAAGTGCCATTAAGATTGTGAAGAATCATGAGACAGATTCTATGCAGCAGTCACGGTTCCGCTATTATCTGGGAAGAGATCGCAGGCATTACTTTGACTGCCGTTTGTCACCGACAGAGATTGATTATAAGAAATGGGTTCCGTTCCAAGGTGCAACCAGAGAAGTGGTTCGTATTTATTATACGAACAATCCAATGGCAGATGCAAAATTAGAACAGTTATCCATTGAAAATGTGCCATATAAGGAGATTAACATTGATGTGAAGGAGGACTCCTATCTATTCATTCGGACAATGGAACCAGATATGATAGAATATGTAGTGGCAAAAGAAGTGGAGGAGATCTCCGGCAGTGAGATTAAAAAGTGTTATTTCAATTAATAGAAAATATAAATTTACAAAAAGAGAGAGATGAGATCAGAAAAACAAGTTTATGATATTATTTTGAGCTTTGCAAAAGAAGATGAACGCATTCGTATGGTTACTTTGGAGGGTTCTAGAACAAATATAAATATTCCGCCAGATGATTTTCAGGATTTTGATATTACCTTTTTTGTTACAGATATGCAAAGCTTCACATGTGACGACAAGTGGCTAGATGTGTTTGGCGAGAGATTAATCCTACAAAAACCTGAAGATATGGAATTATTTCCGGCAGAAGAAAAAGGATTTTCGTATCTAATGCTATTTACGGATGATATTAAAATAGATTTAACCTTACTTCCGCTGGATTTGATGAACGAGTATTTTACATGGGATAAATTGGTAAAACTACTATTGGATAAAGATAATCGCATGGAACAGCCTCCAGTGCCGACGGATATAGATTACCATTTGCGGCAGCCTACAGAAAGAATGTTTGATGATTGTTGTAATGAATTTTGGAATACTACACCATATGTGGTAAAGGGTTTATGTCGCAGAGAAATTCTTTTTGCCATTGATCATATGAATGATATAGTACGAAAAGAATTGCTTCGCATGATTTCATGGCTGATTGGCACAGAACAAGGATTTCATTTTAGTTTGGGAAAAAACTATAAATTTATGAGAAGATATGTCTCAGATAAATTATGGGAACGACTTATGTCTACGTATAATATGGATTCCTACACCCATATGTGGGAATCCTTGGAACAATGTATGGTATTGTTTCGGGAAACATCGACAAAAGTAGCACGTCAGTTAGATTATCAGTACCCGCCATATGATGAGAAAATCAGTGATTATGTGATGCGGCAAAAGGCAAAATATGGTGTGGAGGAAGCGGTACAAAAGGTAAGAGAGTAACAGAATCCTGAGTTGACAAATTTATGTTGGAGTGTTATATTAGTAACAGATTATAGTGTGTAACTCATCTGAGGCATTAACTATACATGACAGGATATGTGTGTGTGAGTTAATGCCTTTTGTATATAATATCAGACTGGTCAGGCTGTCATATAACAAAAGAATGGCAGATCTTGGCACGAAAAGGGGGTGTGCAAGGATAGCACCGGACGGTTGGTTATATGGGATGAGGAAGAAAGCAAGTAGGAGAAAGGAGAAAAGATATGAAAAAGTTTAGCTACACAGTTAAAGATGAGGTGGGACTTCACGCAAGGCCAGCAGGTCTTCTGGTGAAGGAGGCAAAAAAGTATTCCAGTAAGGTGACAATTCATAAGGAAGGAAAATCAGCAGATGCAGGGAAGCTTATGGCTGTTATGGCTCTCGGTGTAAAGTGTGGTCAGACCATTGATGTGGAGATCGAGGGAGAGGACGAGGAGACAGCATTTGCAGCGATGCAGGAATTTTTTGAGAACAATTTATAGATAGCAGAACACCACAGGAAATGAGGAGACAGAAAGGATATGTTACAGTTTTCGGGAAAGTCCGTATATAAGGGAATTGTGCTGGGACCAGTGACAGTATTCGGGAAACAGGATGATCCAATACGGCGAAGGAAGATCGAGGACGCTGATGTTGAGATTGAGAGAGTGCAGACTGCCAGTGAACAGGCAAAGGAGCAGCTCCAGAAGCTGTATGATAAGGCACTGAAGGAAGTTGGAGAATCTCATGCCGCCATTTTTGAAGTACATCAGATGATGCTCGATGATGATGATTATTTGGATTCTATACATAATATGATTCAGACAGAGCTTGTCAATGCAGAGTATGCAGTTGCAGTGACAGGAGATAATTTTTCAAAAATGTTTGCTGAGATGGACGATGATTATTTTAAGGCAAGAGCAGCAGATGTAAAAGATATTTCTAACCGTTTGGTTCGCATTTTGGAGGGCAAGGAGGAGAGCAGTATGTCTTCCGAGGAACCATCCATTATTGTGGCGGATGATCTAAGTCCAAGTGAGACAGTGCAGATGGATAAGGAAAAGATACTTGCCTTCGTGACTGTGCATGGCTCCACCAATTCTCATACTGCCATACTTGCCCGTATGATGAATATTCCGGCGCTGATTGGTGTTCCTTTGAATCTGGAAGAGATTCACAATGGCATGATGGCTGTTGTAGATGGCTTTGAGGGACAGGTGATCTTGGACCCGGATGAGGCTCTGTGTGATAAGGTGAAAATCCGCATGGAGGAAGAGCGTGAGAAGCTTAAGCTTTTAGAAAGCTTGAAGGGAAAAGAGAATGTAACGCTTGACGGAAAGAAGATCCATATCTATGCAAACATTGGAAGTGTGGGTGATATTGGGTATGTGCTGGAAAATGATGCAGGAGGCATTGGTCTGTTCCGCAGTGAATTTCTGTATCTTGGAAGAGATAATTTCCCGACGGAGGAGGAGCAATTTATTGCTTATAAGCAGGTAGCCCAGATGATGGCGGACAAGAAAGTAATTATCCGTACATTGGATATCGGTGCAGATAAGCAGGTGGATTACTTTAATCTTGGCTCGGAGGATAATCCTGCGCTGGGATACCGCGCTATTCGCATTTGTTTAAAGCAGCCTGATATTTTTAAGACACAGCTTCGTGCTCTGCTTCGCGCAGCTTCTTATGGAAATATTGCAATTATGTATCCAATGATCACATCTACATGGGAGGTCGAGCGGATCTACGAGATTGTGGAAGAAGTGAAGCAGGAATTAGATCAGCTACAGGTTCCATATAGAGTGCCAGAGCAGGGAATTATGATAGAGACGCCCGCTGCTGTTATGATGGGCGATGAGCTTGCACAGATGGTAGATTTCTTCAGTATTGGCACCAACGATTTGACACAGTATACTCTGGCCATTGACAGGCAGAATGAGAGGCTGGATGATTTCTACAATCCTCATCATAAGGCAATTCTGCGCATGATTCAGATGGTTGTTGATAGTGCTCATAAATATGGAAAATGGGCTGGTATCTGTGGTGAGTTGGGCGCTGATCCAGAGCTTACAGAGGAATTTGTAAGGATGGGAGTGGATGAGTTGTCTGTGGCTCCGTCCATGGTATTAAAGCTTCGAAAGATTATCAGAGAGATAGATACCTCAAAGAACGAAATATAAATCGGATAGGCCGCTGACTTACAGAAACAATCTGGACAGCGGTCTATTTCTATGTATAGGAGCTTAAAAGAAGGTATGTTATCATATCAAAGGTTGAAAATAGCAGGAGTTTGATGGATGGTAAATGAAAAGAAGCAAGGCATTACAGAGGAGATTTCTCAGCTTGTAGTTTACTATGTGGAGGAGATTAAGGAAGTCTTGTCCTCTGATATATGGGAAAATATTTTTTTAAATTGTACAAAAAATGAAGTTTTAGTCTTTTGGCTGCTTTACCGCAAGGGCGAGGTGAATATGACAGAGCTGGCGGAATATATTCATGTACCACTTAATACAGCTTCTGGTATTGTGAGCCGTATGGAAAAAAGTGGTTTGGTTGTGAGGGTACGTTCAAAGGAAGATAAAAGAGTTGTAAATATTGAATTTAGCGAAAAGGGAAGAACACAGTTTGAGGCGTTGATAGAGGAGCTTTATTGTTATGGAATAAAAGTGGTTAGTGCTTTTTCACAGGAGGAGCTTGGGCTTTTTTGTAAGATGATGTCAAAGATAATAGAGATATTAAGGCAGGAGAACAAAAAAACAGAAACCGCCGAGAAAGCTTCGAAAGATTGAGATTGAATAAAAGAAATGAATTTATTGACAAAATATTTTACAAATATTGTGAAATGAGATATACTATAAGAAAAAGGTAATGCCATTCTATAGATTCACATATTGATAAGAATAGAATGGGAAGAGCTGTGGAAAATAAAATGGGAAAGGGAGAACAGGGGTATGAAAGATTGGCAAAAAAGTATTAAGTCAAAATTGATTGTGATAATATTGTTTGTAATCGTTATAATCACATCAAGCACTTTGTTAGTGTCCTCGTTTCTGAATTATCGGACAACGATTGACACCTTGAAGAATACAATGACTGAGGTGGCAAAGATTGCTGCCGGCAGGATACAAGAAGAGATCGATGGGGATAAAAGACTTATTTATATGCTTTCTCAAAACCCGATTATAGCTGACCCTTCAAAATCTACGGAAGAGAAATTTGCAGAGTTAAAGAAGGAAGCAGAGATTCAAGGATTTACACAGTATGGTATGACAGATAAGGATGGGTTTACCAGTGAGAATGGAAAGGATGTCTCTAATTCTACTTATTTTCAATATTGTAAGACAAATGGACGAACATATGTCTCGGAACCGATTATAACAGGGGCAGACAGCGCAATTATAATGCTGGCGGCGCCTATTACCATAGATGGTTCGTTTGGCGGAGTGGTTTTCTTCTGTAAGGATGCTTCTTCCTTGAGTGATGTAGTGGCCGATATTAAGGTAGGAGAGCATGGAACCACGAGTATTCTCAATAAAAGTGGACAGACGATCGCGTATCCAGATTATCAGTTTGTTTTAAATAAATATAATGTGCAGGAAGAGGCAAAAACAAATAAGAAATTGAAAACATTGGCTAATATAGAAGCAGAGATGATAGCTGGCAATAGCGGTGTGAAGAAATATACTTATGGGGGAAAGACAAAGTATATGGCCTATACACCTATTACAAACAGTGATGGATGGAGTATAGGGATCTCGGTGATACAGTCTGAATTTACTGGAAATATGATACAGGCTATTTTGCTCAATATTTTTGTTTCTATTATAATAGCTACAATTATGGTTGTTGTCACAATTCGAATATCCACACAGATTGCAGAGGCAATAAAGAAATGTGCCGATCGTCTTGTTCTTCTTTCTCAAGGCGATTTACATACCAGTGTTCCTGAGCTAGATACACAAGATGAGACAGCAATACTTCATGATGCCATGATTGCGATGATTGATAATCTAAATATGAATATCAGTGATATTTCTTATCATTTACAACAACTGGCAGAGGGAAATGTCACAATCAAAGTGACGCGGGATTACATTGGTGATTATAAGCCACTGGAGGATTCTTTAAAACGAATTATTGATTCCTTGGCGAGCAGCATGAGAAAAATTGGGGATAATGCAGAGCATGTGGCGGACAGCTCCAATCATGTCTCTGACGGAGCACAGAATCTTCTTCAAGGAGCAGTGGAGCAGTCTGCGGCTGTGGAGGAGCTGGTTGCGACGGTCAGCGAGGTAAATGGACAGATCGAGAACAATACAAATTATGCTAGGCAGGCAAATGAAAAGACAACAGAGGTTGGAAAAGATTTGGAGCTCAGCAATGCCCAGATGAAGCTGATGGTGCAGGCGATGCAGGATATTAGCCAAAGCTCCGATGAGATTAGAAAGATTATTG
>CAMUFS010000114.1 GCA_947088195.1 uncultured Clostridia bacterium | reverse complement strand
GAACTAAGCGGGAGCGGGGTGACAGAGGACTATAGGCCATTCTCTGGGTGGACCTTTCTCAAACATGACTCACCAACTCATAATTACAAATAACCTATGAAGTTGTTTCATATAAAATATATTTAAAAAATACAATTTGCCTTATCCTCTGACAATAAAGGTAGAATACCCATCTGCCCTCAGTTTTTGTTCCATGCGGATAGCATTATCCAATATCTCATATGCCCCTACCTGAACACGATAAATTCCATCTCCATATAGCACAAATGCCGGATACCCCTCGCTTTGTAAGCGATTCGCCATAGCGGCAGCATTTTCATAATTTCGAAATGCTCCTGTCTGCACTCGATACAGAGGAGGACGCCTTACTGGAAATCTCTTTGCATACCTCGCCACAACATCTGCTATCGCTTCCGCTATCTCATCAAATTTTGTATCAAAAATCTTATTATCTATCTCACTGTCAATAAATCCAACCTCCATCAATACAGCAGGCATATCGGTTCTCTGAAGAACCACTATATTGGGTCTTTCCAAAATTCCTCGATTCTCAAAGCCAATCTCTGCCAAACGTTCTAATAAATCTTCTGCCACCTCGACTTTGACGCCAGAATTATCATAGACATATGCCTCCACACCATTGACGGTATTGGGATTTCTCACGCTATTCCGGTGCAGGGAAAGAAAAAAATCCGCTGCTGCCGTATTCGCCATTACTGCGCGCTCAAACGGAGAATATTGTACATCATTCACTCTAGTATAAGAGATGTCCTGCCCCTTCTGTTCTAACCTTTTTCCAACCTCCAGCGCTAATCTAAGAACATCATCCTTTTCTCTTCTGCCATTATAATTTGAACCGGCATCGGCTCCGCCGTGTCCGGGATCTATCACAATTTTAGCCATAAAAATCCTCCTTGCATATCCTTCTATATAAGATATGCAGGGAGAATCCTTTTGTCGTTAAATAATCAAATCAGATAACTTAAGAATGTTATAACTAGCGTGTTCCTGTGCCAGTTCCAGCCCCATCTCCTGTTCCACCATTGTTATTCATATCACTGCCAATCTCATCCATTCCATTTTCTATATCATCTATGCCATCCTTGATGCCGTCTCCAATCTCGTCCAAAACCCCACCGCCATTGTCAATTCCATTTGTGGTGGCATTGTTGCCATTTGTGGTGGTCTCTTTATTATTCCCATTACTTTCTGTTGGTGCTGCACTTGTATTCTTTGCCGTCGGTGTCGTTGTATTGCTGTTGTCCTGATTATTTCCACATGCTGTCAGGGTTAGAATGGTAGCTGCTGCCATTCCTGCCAGTAGTCCATACTTCATTTTTCTCATAATAAACATCTCCTTTTCACATACTATTTCTGAAGCAGGTATCTTTTCACTTTGCGCTTGTACACGCTGACATACTTCCTTTAGGTGCCTGTGCGCAATCAAGTAGGGAAGTCCTATCTTCTCCTACTCACCGCGTGACCCGTGCGCCACGTTAATGGCATATTTCCTCTGCATGGGCCTGCGCATAAAATATGGCAGAGAATCTTGTCTCTGCCATTAATATTTCCAAATAATAAAATTCCTATTCACTCAATCCGTCAAAGCCAGCCTTAACATCTATGCAATACTGGTCATAATCACGCTTGTTGACAAGATAGATTCCCTCTCCGTCAACAATCGCCAGATAGTAACTGGTATCATATTCCGCAAATTGAATTTGATACATCTTTGGCTCTGTATTGCGGTAAAAAGTCAGCGTGAGAGGAAGCATGGTAAATGGTCCTGTCTGACTGTCAATAATCTTCTCTGCATGGATGCTTATAATGCTCTGATATACATCCCGTAATGCATCTGCCTTTGCATCATCTGCATCATTTTCTGGTGTAGTTAGTTCATATTCCGAGCCATCATCCAGCAAAATGCGCACAGAATCTACTGTCTCAATATTGATTAAGGCAAAATATTTATTGACAATATCTTTTGCGCTATAAGACAATATAGTATCCACTGATGCCTTATTCATAAGGAGTACCAGACTAGAGCCCTCCTCCATAACATAATAATAATCGCTTCCCTCCAAGGCATTTCCAATGAAAAGGCGGAAGTTATATGTCTCCTCCTTCTCTTCCGTGCTATCCTTCTTATAGGAAAAAGCAAGCTCCTTCTGTGGTTTATCAAGTCCCATTTTGGCAAGCTCTGCCTCATCTGGATTATAGGCGGCGGCCCTGCTGTAAGTCAATTCTGCAACTGCTGAAAGAATAGTATCAAGCATGGTGGTATGAGCTACATATTCATGCTCAAATGGTTCTGTCACATACCAGGAAAGAATACCTGACATATCGTATGCTGACTCCGTAAGTGTTTCTGCCTTGAGGTATTCCTCTCCATCTTTTATCTCAAGGCTTAAGAAATTACCTTCCGTCACAGTAGGAAAAGAAGGAAGATCCGCAAATTCCATCAGATCTCTTTTAAAATAATTGACAGAAGTAGTTCCAACTGTGTAGACACCGGGCACATCCTTTGCATATACATAATAATCCATTGTCACAGAGTTTTGCATACCAATGTAAAGCTGTGTCTCCTTTCCGTCCTCTGTCCTTGCAGTCAAGGTATAGGCAGGCTTATCAAGCCCATATTCTGAGAGATTTTCTGTATTCTCCTCAATAGTGTGTGTGGCAACCAATTTCTCAAATATGGCTGCCATGCTGGCAAACGCCATCTGCCGCATAGCAAAGCCCTCATGATTTTTCTCCGTCCACACTTCATCCTTTAGAACAAATTCTAAGGTTCCCTTTTCTGATTCTATTGTCATCTCTGTCACTGTACCCTCAAGCGACAGAATTACTGTTGCATCCTCTCCGCTGCCAGATGTGGTTTCTTCTTTTCCTTCATTTTTATTATATACCATAACTGCCGCGTATGCCGCAACCAGCACTGCCAGAAATGCGCATAGAAATAGCAGCGTTCTTGTCCTTTTTTTCTTCATTACTTACGTCTCCTTCGGAACCATACTACAAAGCCGGCAACCAAAATAATGGCTGGAATCACAATAATTGTGATAATCGTCCAGCGGTTTACATCCGCAGATGTCACCTGAAGATAAGATATGCTGTAAGATTTTGGACTGATTGCAATGCTGCTGTCCATCTCTGCAAGCCAATTTAAACTGCTCGCCACCATCTGATAATTATTGCCGTTGACATTGACATTTGCTGAATCATCTGTAATATAAGAGGTTCCAAATACTACGAGCCTTGTCTCGACATCGCCATGCTCCTCGCTCACAGCGGCAGCAACGGCAAATGGCCCATCTATATCACCCTCCTCCTTCGAGATGCTCTGACTCGCACTGTTTTCCAACACACGCAGGAAAGAATTGTCTGTTGTCATCAGCAGCGGCTCATATTGAACGGTGCCTCTTGCACTGTCCAGCTTTACAACAGCCTCCGAAAAAGGAATAAATAGATTATTGCGATTTTTAATTAGATCACTTGTAATATCATGCTGCTGCTTATCTGGCGCCAGATAATAGATATAAGGATTAAAATAATGGCTGCTGTCCTGCTCAATTACCATACCACGCGAAAATCCCACTCCATAATATTCCAAAACTCGGTCCAAGTTAGGCTTTGCCACATCAATCGCACTCTCTGTGATCATTGCCGAACCGCCCTTTTCCAAATATGCAATAATTTTATCTGCATCATCTGAAGACAAATCTGCCTGAGGGGCATTGATAATCAAACAATCGGCATCCTCTGGCACTGCCTCCAGCATATACAAGCTTAAACTCTGCAAAGAAAAACTATTTTTGCGCAACAGCTCAGCAAGTGTATCGGAGATCTCTGCCTCCCCATGCCCCTCCAAAGTATAGGCAGTGGGAATATCCTCTGTCGTCACATAATTAATGGCACTGGTAATCTGGCCTTCTCCGTCAAAACCAGTAGTTTGTGGCTGATAGGTCTGATAATTAATGGAAGTCTCATACAGCTCTGATGCTGGAATAATAGTATTTCTCTTTGCACTCACCACCACCAAGGAACCATTTGACGCACTCTCTGAGGTATATTGTGTGATAAAATTAGGGTGTAACACAGGGTCCACTGTCTCCACCTTAATATGGCTGGAAAGTGCTTTATAATTATCTAACATCTCCATCACTGTCTCATCCTCTGTGCCAATCTGCGCCATCACATAGATGGTCACATCCTCATTTATTCCCTTTATAAATTCTTCTGTCACAGAGGTAAGAGAATAGAGCTGATTATAGCTTAGATCATGTTTTGTTATATTTGCAGGCAGTGCGTTGACTAACAGATTTATCACCACGACAATCACAACCGCTATGCTTACAATACCGACACTGTATGTGCCGCTTTTAAATTTGCGTGTCTGAAAACTTTCTTTTATCTTATTATTCACGGCATTATCCTCCTAGCTCCATCTCTTCTTCTGGATTGACTGCACAGTAAAGAACAAAAACAACCCAATCACAGAGAGATAAAATACGATATCTGTAATATCCAGAATCCCATTCTCTATCATATTTGTAGAAGCCGCAGCCAAATCAAAGGTTTTAAGCACCTTAGCGATCGCACCCTCAAACCATGTTCTCTTAGCAAAATACAACGCCACAAGCACTATCTCTCCCACCACAAACACAACCGCCGAGGCAATTACATTTTTTGCCATTATATAATAGATCAGGCAAAATACCAGCAAGATAACGGTAAACGCCATTAAGGACGTGATCGCTGTATCTGCAAAAAAACCAGAGATACCAGAGATCAGATAAGTGAATAAAAGCACGCCAAAGGAGATCACAGCGGCGATAATCTGACTCTCTGTGATGGAGGAAATAAAGAAGCCAATGGAAATATAAGCACAGCCCAACAGAAAAAATCCCACAATCGCAAGATATGCCATACCAAAATCTATCGTCCCATAACCATCAAGAACCAGAGGATACAGACAGATAACAAGCACTGGTATAGCAAATACACTGACAAGTGCCAGATATTTTCCAAATACTATCTCTCCCACCGAAACTGGAGATGTATATAAAAGCTGATCGGTCTTATTTTTCTGCTCCTCCGACAAGCTTCTCATAGTAAGGATCGGAACGAGAATTAAAAACAAAAAGATCACCGAGGATAACGTGCTTCCCATCAAAGGATACCCCATCCCCAGATTAAATGCTGAAAAATAAATGCTGACTGCCAGAAGGACAAACGCAACAAAAACATAGCCCATCATGGAATTAAAATAGGATTTGAATTCTTTTTTATAAATCGCCTTCATTGCTGTTCTCCTTTTCTGTATTTTCCTCCGATTCCTTCTTCTTAAAGAAGGTTCTCTTTTTCTCCTGCTTTGCGGGAGCCTTATCATTTGTCAGCTCAAGGAATACCTCCTCCAGGGACATATTGGAGGATTTCATCATCATAATCGGACATTTTGCATCACTGAATTTATA
This sequence comes from uncultured Clostridia bacterium, assembly GCA_947088195.1. Taxonomy (GTDB): domain Bacteria; phylum Bacillota; class Clostridia; order Lachnospirales; family Lachnospiraceae; genus RGIG8607. The sequence continues at coordinate 3,209 of CAMUFS010000114.1, read as the reverse complement.
GAAAAGCTCTTCCCTCACATCAACATTCTGCGGGGACTTCACCACAATATCCACACAATCCGGCTCTGCAGAGCTGTGCACCTCCACACTGTCAATATCAGGCAATGTGGACACCATCTCTCGGATCATTGTCTTATTGCCCTTTACCGTCAGATCCAGCACATTGGAGCCTAACATAAGCTTGCTCAGATTGTCTGGCGTATCGCTTGCGACAAGCTTTCCATGTGCGATAATCATAACATAATCACAGACTGCACTGATCTCTGACAAAATATGAGAGCTTAAAATAACCGTATGCTTTTTGCTCAGTGTCTTTATCAGATCGCGGATCTCAATAATCTGCTTTGGATCAAGACCCACTGTCGGCTCATCCAATATAATAATCTCAGGATACCCCATAATTGCCTGCGCAAGCCCCACACGCTGGCGATACCCCTTGGACAGATTGCGGATCAATCTCTCACAGACATCTGTGATCTTCACCAGCTTCATAATATCCGCTATCATCTGTGCACGCTCCGACTTTGGAATCTTCTTAAGCTCTGCCACAAAATACAGATACTCCAAAGGTGTCATATCCATATACAAAGGCGGAAGCTCCGGCAGATAGCCAATACATTTTTTCGCTGCCTCCGGCTCCTCAAAGATGCTGTACCCATTGATCAGCACCTCTCCCTCCGTCGCGGACAGATACCCTGTCATAATGTTCATGGTCGTAGATTTTCCAGCGCCATTAGGGCCCAGAAAACCATATATCTGACCTTTCTCCACAGTAAAGCTTAAGTGATCCACCGCCACATGATCCCCGTACTGCTTTACCAGATTTTTCACTTCTATCAAGATGTTACCTCCTCACCATTTGGCGCAATAATGGAAGCTGCTTCTTCCCGCGCCCAAATCAAAATTTATCTTAGCAGAAAATTGTGTCCATTCTATGAAGGCAAAAACATTTGCCAGATCGCAAAAAGATGAGACCGCTGCCGGCCTCACCCTTCTCGCTTATCCGATTACTTCACTCATATCGTACATTCCAGCTTCTTTTCCCTTTAAAAATTTCGCCGCTTCCAAAGCTCCCTTGCCAAAAATAGCCTTTGAATATGCCGTATGCTTTAATTCTATTACCTCATCTGTGCCCGCAAAGATTACCTCATGTTCTCCGACAATCGTTCCACCCCGCACCGCACTGATGCCAATCTCATGTTTCTCACGCTTCTTTTTCTCCTTTGAGCGATCATACGTATATACATATTCCTCAGAAAGAGCTTCCTGAATCGCATCTGCCAGCGCAAGAGCTGTGCCGCTTGGCGCATCTACCTTCTGATTGTGATGCCTTTCCACAATCTCCATATCAAAATTTGCCTCTGCCAATACCTTCGCCGCCGTCTTAACAAGCTTTAACAAGATATTAACACCAAGCGACATATTTGCTGAGCGAAGCACCGCCACCTGCCCAGATGCCTCCTCAATCTTATCAAGCTGTTCCTTTGAATATCCAGTTCCACACAACACCGCTGGAAGTTTCTTCTCTCTCGCATAAGAAAGCAGTTCCTCCAACACCTGCGGAGACGAAAAATCAACAATCACATCTGCCTCTATCTGACACTCCAAAAATTTTTCAAATACGGGATATGCATTCCTTTGTTCTCCAAAAATATCAACACCTGCCACAATCTCTATCTGTGCATCTTCATCCGCCAAGGAGGTGATAACCTGCCCCATCTTGCCATTACAGCCACACAAAATAATTCTTGTCATAATTTCCCTCATTTTGCTAAGCAGTCAATAGACCATACTCTGCCAGCACCTTTCTCAATTTTTCCTGATTCTGAGGCTCCATCTCCGTGAGAGGCGCTCTGAGACCTCCTACCTGATACCCCATCATATTCAGCGCTGCCTTTACAGGAATCGGATTCACCTCGCTAAATAATGCATTGGCAAGCGGAAGTGCCTTAAGCTGCAGTCTTCTGCTCTCCTCTATATTCCCAGCCAAATACTCTGCCACAATATCATGTGTCTGCCTTGGCGCCACATTGGCAAGCACAGAGATCACGCCGATTCCTCCAACAGAGAGTATTGGCACAATCTGATCATCATTGCCAGAATAAATATCAAGCTTTCCGTCCGTCAGTGCAGCAAGCTGTACAATCTGGCTGATATTTCCGCTCGCCTCTTTAATGCCCACAATATTCGTTACATCAGAAGCCAACCTTGCTGCTGTCTCAGGCAGAATATTGCACCCTGTTCTGCTTGGCACATTGTAGAGAATAGCCGGAAGCTTCACTGACTCTGCTATCGCAGTAAAATGCCGAACCAGCCCATTCTGCGTTGCCTTATTATAATAAGGCGTCACCAACAAAAGTCCATCCGCCCCCACCTTCTCTGCCTCCTGTGACAGATATATAGCTGTCTCTGTACAGTTGGAGCCTGTTCCCGCCACAACTGGGATTCTCTTTGCCGTCTTTTCCACCGCATAGCGGATACATGCAATATGCTCCTCATGTGATAAAGTAGAAGATTCTCCTGTTGTACCACAGATAATAATACTATCTGTGCCATTCTCCACCTGAAAATCGATCAGCTCTCCTAGTTTATTATAATCCACCTGATTATCACTGGTAAATGGTGTAATAATCGCAACACCTGAGCCTTTAAAAATTGCCATAGCCTTCCCTCCTGAATCATTATCTCTATATTCCTTATGCATCATACCACATATAGTTCCTGAATAACACACAGAAATACATACAAAAACCGCCCAGAAAAAGGGCGGCAGCTTCACATAGCCAAAACTATCCTTCCGTAGCGCCCCACCATCACTGATGACAGTCATACAGTTCTTAACTGTATGCCCAGAGAAAAAGCATCAGGAACTACCTTTCCCCTTCGGCGTCCTCCCCTTTCAGCTACAATCCCCTATCTCCTGTATATCCTGCAGCTTACTGATGAAAAACGCAACCTCTACCAAGGTATTTCATTGGTTTTACTATAACATGATTCTATAAGGTTGTCAATGTATAATCCTTGTAATACGCAATAAACACACAAATCCCTCAATTACTATATGGACAGGGTACATGGGATTTGTTATAATAATTTTAACATATAATGGAAATTTATAGAATGATGTTGAAAAGTGGTCCGTCCAGAGAATTGTCTATAGTCCTCCGTCACCCCGCTCCCGCTTAGTTCAAAACGTAGCGGACGCTAAG
>CAMUFS010000113.1 GCA_947088195.1 uncultured Clostridia bacterium | reverse complement strand
ATCTGGGATGTTCTGTGTCCGCTCTGACAATGTCTCAAAATATCCGGCTGGGCGATGAAAATCTAGGGATCTATTTAAAAGCTGAGGAGACGCTGGGAAAAGTTGGAGCGGGTCTATCAGGAGTGATTGGGCTGCGGGACGCTGAGGGAAATATCAATCCTACCGCGCATGTAAATATGTCATTAGAGGCTATAGCGGCGGAGGCATCTGTAAAAGGCGGCGTCAATGTATTTGGAGGGGATGTAGGAGTTAAGGCAAGCGTAAATGTAGGAGTAGGTGCTCATGCAGAATTTGGCTATAAGGATGGCGTGCTCAGTGCCGATATTGGGGCATCCATTGGAATTGGAGGAAGCGTAAAGCTGGAGATAGATATTGGCGGTATGGTGGACACGATTGCAGATAATGCACAGGCGGCATGGACGAGTTTTATGGATTTATTTAAATAGGAGGAATCATTTATGACAAGAGATATTAATAGGTTTCCTATCGGTACAGTTGTGGTACTTCATAACTCTACCGCGGCAGTTATGATTGCAGGTTACTTGGCAGAGTCAAATCAGCAGCCGGGTTATATCTGGGATTATTCAGGATTTTTATATCCGATTGGACTGAGAGATGAGAGTGAGGTATATACATTTGATCATACACAGATTGCTCAGGTTCTTGCGATGGGATATCAGGATAGTGAATCGTTTGGATTTATGAAGAAATTAAAGGAAATTGCAGAGAAGATGATTGTGTTAGCAGAGGAAAAGAAGGCAGACGAAAAACAGGAAGAGCATAACACAGAGGAATAAGAAAGGAGTAGATAGATATGTTTGAACGGACATTGCCAGTTGGCTCAGTGGTATCTTTGCGCGGAGCGACAAAGCGTTTAATGATTTTGGGATATTTAAAATATTTAAAGGGTGATGATGTAAAAGTATATGATTATTGTGGATGTACGTATCCTGAGGGGTATCTGGATTCTGAATCAACAGCAGTCTTTGACCATGAGGATATAGAGCATATATATTCCCTTGGCTTTCAGGATAAGGTTCAGTTTGAGTTTAGAAATCGTTTGATTGAGATTTTGGAGGAAAGGGATCCGGAAGCGGAGGAGGAAAATACAGAAGAATAGGGGAGAAATTGTGTGAGCTGGCTTACAGATGAGATACTATTTTACGGCGGCATAATAGGAATGGCATTGGCGATTGTGCTTATGATCTTGTATTTTTTAATTTCACAGCTCAGAAGAGTGAAATTGAATGTTAAATTGGATGCCGAGTATGGAGAAAAGGAACGATAGCAGGAGGTGAGGGAATGTCTGATCTGATTGGCTCAACCTATGAAATTATAGAGGAGATTGGGTCAGGAGGCAGCGGAAATGTATATCTGGCAAAGCATCTTCGGCTGGGAAAGAATGTTGTATTAAAAGCATATAATCAGAAGATCAATGCCCGCCCAGAGCTGTTAAGCCGGGAGGTGGATGTATTAAAGGAATTGAATCATCCCTATATTCCAAGGGTATATGATTATTTTACAGAGGGTGAGACCACCTATACGGTTATGGATTATATTGAGGGAGAGAGCCTTGACAGGCCTTTGGAGAGAGGAGAAAAATTTTCGCAGGTTCAGGTTATCCAATGGGCGAAACAGCTTTTGGATGCTCTTTGTTATCTGCACAGCTCGATGCATGGCTCACCTCCGCGCGGGTTTGTCCACAGCGATATAAAGCCCGCCAATGTTATGCGTACCTTGGATAATAAGATATGTCTTATAGATTTTAATATTGCTCTGGCACTTGGAGAAGAGAGTGTCATTGGATGCAGCAGTGGATATGCTTCCCCAGAGCATTATGGCTTGGATTATTCTTCGGAGAAGACGACGACATCCAAAGTGAATACAAGGGATAGAAGAACGGTCTTAGTGGGAAGTAAGACAGTGCTTCCCGATGTTCGCTCAGATATTTACAGTACAGGAGCCACATTATACCATCTATTAAGTGGACGGCGGCCATCAAAGGATGCAAAAAAGGTGGTTCCGCTCTCAGAGCAAGAATATAGTCCGCCGCTTGTGAAGATTATATCCAAGGCAATGAATCCCAATCCTGATTTGCGCTATCAGACAGCGGAAGAGATGCTTCGGGACTTTGTCCATCTGCGTGAGAATGATCCGCGTGTAAAGCGTCAAAAAAGGTGCAATCTCGTTGCATATATAGGATTTTCTTTTTTGTTGGTATTAGGTGCTTTTTCTACCTTTGTTGGACTAAAGAGGATGGAGACAACAGAGAATTGGCTTAAGTTGGCAGAATACTCAAAAAATGCATGGGCAGAGGGAGATTCCATGCAGGCGATCTCGTATGCACTTGAGGCGTTGCCTGTAAAGAGTAGCATACTAACACCAAACTATACTGCAGAGGCACAGAGAGCACTTACCACGGCACTTCATGTATACGATCTGTCAGATGGATATAAGATGCATCAGACGGTGGAGCTTCCTTCTGCTCCATTTTATATGGATATCTCACCTGACGGCAGCACAGCATCCTGTGTGTATGAGAATTATGTCGCAGTATTTGATATGGATTCTGCCAAAATACTTGCGCGGCTTCCAGCAGAAGCATCTGCGCTGGCAGAGGTAAAGTATCTGGATAACAGCACAATTCTTTATTCGGGCAGCGGGGGATTAAAAGCATATCATATAGAAAAAGGTACAGAATTATGGACAGGAAAACCCGCCACCTCCATTGCTGTTTCAGAAGATGGAACAAGAGCTGCGGCTGTGTATAAGGATGAAAATTTTGTTATTATCTATAATACCTTGGATGGACAGATTGTACATAAAATTGATTTTGGACAAAAATACCAGAAAGTGACCGTGAATGACAATTTTGCAAATCCTGAGGATAATTTACTTGCGTTAAATCAAGATGGAACGATGCTTGGTGTCAGCTTTGCAGATGGTTCTCTGCAAATTTACAATCTGTCTGATCCAGACAAGGATCTTTTACTTTTTGAGGAAGCTTCTGGTTATATGCATTTTGAGGGAGGATTTTATCAACAATATTTTGCATTTTCAGCTACGGGGGCAGATAGCTCTGTTTTTGCAGTGATTGATACAGAAAAAATGGAACAGACAGGGGGTTATGAATCAAAAAGTGCGTTTGGTGTCCAGACAGATAACAGTGGAATCTATGTGCAGACAGAAAATATTCTTGTTAAAATACACCCTGTTACCGGTGAACAAACACCGTTAGTGACAACAGCAGAGAATATTCTTCACTTTGCCAGAAGTAGCAGTCATACCTTAATAACCTCACAGGAGGCATATTTATTTTTTGATCGCAACGCAAATCTTATAGCTAGATATGAAAAGGAATATGGCAGTGAGCTTATTAAAATGGCAGAGGGAAAGGTATTGATTGGGAGCAGAGATACACCTGTATTACGTATTATGAAATTTGAAAGTTATCCTGATACAGAAATTTTTTCTTATCCTATTTCTAATACGCATGACGAGGCGAGAGTGAGTGCAGATGGCAACACGGTTATGCTGTTTTCCTATCAAAAATTCTATCTATATAACAAAGAAGGCAAGCTTCTAAAAGAGCTTTCTATACCAAATGCGGATCAGGTATACGATCAACAATATCGCAGAGAGGCTGGAGATTCTTGGCTGGAGGTTATCTACAATGATGGAGCTGTCGCTGCCTACAGTGCAGCAGATGGCAATTTACTGTGGGAAAAGATGGGGGAAAAACCAAATCCCAATCTCTATGAAGAGTTTTATACAGACAATCTGCGGATTGAATCTCCACTTCACGGAACACCAGCAGCCTATTATAAGAAAACGGGGCAGCTTGTGCGACAATTAGAGGAGGACGCTTATCTCACTTATGTGACACAGGCTGGAAAAAATATTGTGGTACAGTATGTGACAGCAGAGGGTGAATGTTTTGGACAGCTTTTAAATGAAAGCTGTGAGATATTGGCGGATCTGCCGTATCTATGTGATATTGTGGGAGAACGCTTCATCTTTGACTATCCAACTGGTAATATGCGGCAAACCCGCATTTATACTATAGAGGAGCTGATTGATATGGCTCAAAATAAAACAATAGGAGGAAAGGAAACATGGGAGGATTCAAAAGAAAAGTAGCTCGATTGCTTGCGATACTTTTGACGACAATACTGTTAATACCTTCCAATATAACAGTATTTGCTGCGGAAGTGGGCAAGGAATTTGAGAATCAGAAAAATCCAGCGGTTTCGGAACAACAAAACGAATTGGAGGAGGTATTATTTAATACTGGCTCAAAGGTCTATCATGTAGTAAGTATGGACAATTTTTTTTACAATGAAAAAGGAGATGCCTTCTTTGAGGAGGATGGGAGCTATACCATTGAGATTCCTGAGGATAATCCATTTTTTCCATATGAAGTACAGTTCACTTATCATGGCAAGGTGACAAACCAATGGTTTTTAACACCAGATGACAGTGTAGAAATAGGAGGGCATACCTTCTATGTATCTGCAAATTTTGACAATACCGTTGTGACACAGATGAATCTAAAGGTTGCAGATGATATAGTGACAGTGTACCCTGAGAAAAAGGAATTTACAGACGGAGAAGGGATCGATCCCTTATCATTGTTGCCTTTGACAGAGAGAAAACTGACAGTAGATCTATCTTCGTACACGCCGGCTGAGCTGACAATGGTGTCCTTAGATACAATATTTACAGGAGAAAATGTATTAAATGAAACAGAAAAAGTGGCATGGACCTATGGCAAAGATGGAGATCATTATTTAATTGCCAATGCTGGGGATACCGTTGATTTAAGTTATCATACATATTATGGCTCTTCAATAGGTTGGCAGATGATTGTCGGTGAAGCAGATCAATTAGCAGAAACAGATGTAAGAAATATTATAACCGTTGAAATAACATCATCTAGAAGATGGCTTACGCCAACTGTCTATATTGAGGATAACGAAGGGATTCGTTCAAATGCTAAGGTAGTGGAGCAGTATTATTATGATTATAATGTTGATCGACAACTGAATGTGAAGGTTCCCAGTGAAAGCTTAGATAATATTGCACAAGCTTATTTAGGGTTGGATATAAATCGAGAGATATTTCCAGCTATAAACTTTCAATATTTTAAAGTATATGAGGGAAAATATTCATCTGCCTCGGAAGCTTTATCGGGGAATGATATTACAGAAAGTATATGCAATGCTAACTTAGATCAAGCAGGCTCAGGATATAAAATTTCGGAAAAAGAAAATTCTTGGATTACGATTGTAACATTTGATCAAGAAGATCGTGTAACGGGTTGTCTACCATTTAAAATAAATTTGATGAGGAGCAGTAATCATATAAGTTATGGTTTTCTTTATACATCGGACGGAACAGATGTAGTAAAATCAACAAGTTACAGTTTAAAAAATGGATGTAGATATACTACACATATTTTATATAATGATTATTCAGTAAATGACTCGTATTATCAAAGAATGTCATATTATAGATATGATGAGGAAAGTTCTTTTGATGTAACGGCAGCATATGAGGGACAATATTCTTCGATAGCAGGGGCAGAAGCCGCAGGAGCATTGGATATTAAGGAAGAACTGTTTGGCAATAAGGGCTATTTAGCAAATTATAGCGAAGGAGTTTATTTTTCTGTCTTTGTAGGAAGTGACGAAGAACAAACACAAGAAAAGTATTTCTCCTGCATTAAGGCAGAAACAGATTCAAAACCAGAACCTACACTTAGTAGTAGTACGGCAGTAAGATTTACAGGGTTAATAGATTCTGATGGAAAAACAGTTCCTGCTTATATTGTAGAACAGGAAGAAGATTCTTATTCCGAATTTAATTATTGGACAATTTTGGTTCAAGAGAATACAGATCTGACGAAATTGGCACCAACCTTTTATACTTATAATAAAATGAATTTATATGCAGAGGGAGGTAGTTCTCCCGAAGTAAGTGGTAAGAGCTATCATGATTTTTCTAAAGGATATGTACAGTATACCTCGGCGGCAGAAAATGGAAAAAATGCTAAAAATTATTGGCTTCAAATTGTAAAGCCAAGCAGTGTAACAGGTAAGCTGTATATAAATAGTTTGACGGACAGCGTGGCGAATACCAGAATTGATAATAATATTGTTTATTCTAAGCGTGAAGTAAATTTAGATGGATACCATGATTATGAGCACAATATTTTAATAATGAATATGGGAGAGGAAGCGATTGATGCTTTATCAGTCAATCTTATCTCTGATGTTTTAGAGCTGGATGAGTATTGGACATTACAGGGGAAACATTCACTTTCTGGCTTTGATGGTGTAGAGCAAACAACAATATATGGCGAATTACCTAATTTAGCTAAGATTCGTATTCATGCAAAAGAGAATATAGAAAATGGTACAGAAGCTTCTGGTCAGCTTATTATTAAATCAGGTAATACAATACAAATGGTGCTTACCTTAACAGGTATTGTGGGAGATCCTTGTATTACAACAAAAGAAATTCCAGAAGCGGTAAAATATGTTCCTTATGGCACAATGATTCAAAATAATAATAAATATGGCTGGAATCAGGTGAGTTACAGACTCAAGTCTGGTAAGCTACCAAAGGGAATGGAATTGAAAGAGAACGGAGAATTGTATGGAGTGCCTCAGGAGGCAGGAGAATTTACATTTACATTAAGAGCAATCAATAGTTATGGTAATTTTAGTGATTCTGAAGCAACATTGACATTGCTTGTTAAGGAAAATACAAATAGTAATGTTTATACCTCATCAGATAATGGATATATTGTTGAACAGCCTATCGGTGTAGAAAATATAACTGGCTCTTATGATTATATTTTGCGCGAGATCAGTGATCAGATTTTTATATCTTCTGGTGAGTATGGAGAATTTATTGATTTCTGGTTAAACGGTGTGAAGCTTGTAGATGGAGAGGACTATACAAAGGACAGTGGCAGTACTAGAATTACAATTAGAAGTCAGACATTCCGCGATAAGGCACAGACTGGAACAAATACAATCGCGGCAGAGTTCCGTGTGGAAGGCGACACCAGCAAAGAGCTGAAACGTACTGCGCAGAACTTTAGAATAAAAATGGATCAGCCTGATAATGATTCCAGTGATAAGGATAATGACAACTCTGACAATAATAATGATTATGATTCTAGTGATGATAATGATAATTCTGACGATGATACGTCTGATGAAAATAGCAGTTCAAACACCAGTAGTAATAGCAACAGCAGTTCAAATACCAATGATAACAAGGAGAACAATGATAGTAATATACAAGAAAACAATACTTCTGTTATAAACAGTGATAATCTGTGGGTTCAAGATGATACTGGTTGGTGGTGCAGTATGCCAGATGGATCTTATCCGAAAAATACATGGTATCAGATGTCATACAAAGGGACTGTGGGTTGGTACTTTTTCAATGAACAAGGCTATATGGTAGTGGGATGGTTTTTCGACAATGGTCAGTGGTATTACCTGAATCCAGAGTCCGGTGAGGCACAAGGAAGAATGTGTACAAGCTGGCAGAAGGTTGGAGATAATTGGTGTTATTTTAATAATGCATCGGATGGCAAGGAAGGAGCATTGGTAAGTAACACATGGAAACAGCTTACCTTTGGAGGAAATACAGACTGGTACTATTTTGATACAGAAGGCTATATGACGGTAGGCTGGATCTTTAAAAATAATAAATGGTATTATTTAAATCCTGTATCAGATGGGACAAAAGGAAAGATGTATACTGGATGGCAGTTTATTGATGGAAAATGGTATTATTTTAGTGATACATCAGAAGGAACAATGGGAACATTAGTGACAGATGCTTGGATAGGTGATTATTATGTAGATCAAAATGGAGTTTGGACGAAATAAGGTTCTATATTGTTTTTGACTAAAGAAAGTTGATTTTATATTTAGATATAGGATAATCCAAGTATAGAAGGAACAGCTTATAAAGTAAGTAGCTTTTATAATTTATAATAAACCTACCTAAATCAATTAAGATTATAAGGTAGGTTTATTTAAGTAGTGTAAATTATTTATGGCCTCTCATATTTTGCGATACTCCCAAATTTGTATTTCTCTGTAGAATTAATCATTTACAGATATGCCTTTATCGTTTGCTATTTGACGTACTTTTTCTTCACTTATACTTAAAAAATAAGCTGTTTGTTGAATACTTTTACTTTTTCGTAGAGCTTTTTCTATCATCATAAGTATTCCTAGTTCTCTACCTTGTTGAATACCTTCTATTCTGCCTTTTTCGATATTCTCTTGATCTCGCATCAATAAAGTCATAAATTCATGCCTCCATTCTCTATTGTTTTTTGCTTCTTTTACAGCCGCATGAAGCCTTGTGATGAATGTATCATCCGTGGTCTGTTTCCCAGCTACATAATCTAAAAATACTCGTAGTTTCTTATCTACATCATCTAACTTACTTTCTGTGTTTAGAAAGATTTTTGATGTTGCATCATTTAATGATATGCTTTTATCTTCTTCACAAAAATTTTTAAAGGTATAAATATGACGACCTTTTCCAAATGGATCAAATGGACATATAAAAATAATATAGCTTTGGTTCAGCCGTTTATAGGTTTGTTCTTTGTCTATTAGCTGTAGATCGATCATACTTTGGTAATATCTTGTTCTTTTGGGTAATTCTCCAGTATTAGCAACTTGCATTTCAATATCGTAGACAGTGTTAGCATCATCCCGAATATAAACATCAAGACGGATACTTTTAGCGTTTGTGTCTGGCTGGATACTTTTTTGTAATTCAGGATATTCTATATGATCTATCTCCAAATCAGGGAGAATACG
>CAMUFS010000112.1 GCA_947088195.1 uncultured Clostridia bacterium | reverse complement strand
TTTCAAAGCTTCTTGAAATAAAAAATCAATCCCCCGAAATGCTGTCTCTTTTGACATATATTTAGCAATTGCTCTTGTATTCTTTTCAAAACAATACGTACAGCGCAAATTGCAATTCTCTGTTAAAATAAAATATCCCGATGTAATATATGAATCCAAAATAATTCCTCCTAACGTATTCGTATTAAGCAATGTACCATTTTTACTTCTTCTTTCTCGCAGTCCTCAAGTGCCATTCCTATCACTGTACCCGGAACAACATCTTTTGGAGCTGCCAAACCAATTCCATCTCCCACACATACCACCATATCCCCTGAATATATTTTGCCAATTATTTTTACAGGAAGCTGTCCCACTAAACCGACTGCTATTTTTTTCTTTCTTTTTACTTCCTTTATATGGCACCCTGCCAGCACAGAATAACTATCTGACACAATCCCAACTATCTTACAAGAATTTCTACCTGCCTTGGTCAGACACCGCCTACCTGCTGCCTCCACAATCTCTCCCACCTCTGGTCGTTTTCCAATATAAGAAAAACCTTCTGCATAATCTGCTCCCCATACTGAGTTATAAACCAAATTTCCAGTAATATTTCCATTCACAGTCAAGTTTCCAGAAATTGTTCCTCCAGTTAATGGCAAATAACTATGAGAATGAGCTTCTGGAGGAAAGGAAGACGGTTTGCCTGTTATACTGCCCCAAGCCGTTGGATAGGAAGATGGTTTTCCTGTTATATTGTTCCATGCTGCTGGATAAGAAGATGGCTTGCCTGTTATACTGTTCCACGCTGTTGGATAAGAAGATGGTTTCCCTGTAATCTTTTCCCAAGGAATAGAATAATTTCCATTATTAAGATTAAAAATTACCTGCTCTAACAATATATTCAAATAAACATCATTATTAAGCAGAGCTCCTTTTATTTTGTTCTCTAGCTCTGCTGTTATCAGATCCTCCATTTTTGTCTGATAAATCTCTCTGGTAAATACAGGAGGATCTAAAATTGGTAAATTTGCCATAATACTCCTCCTTAAAAGATTTCCTGAACAGAAAAATCAAATAACATATCATCATCTTTGCCTTTTTTCAAAAATGTTCGGTACACAATCAGATCACCTTCCTCATCAAAAATTCCAAGCTCAGATAAAAATATATTGACCAAATCTGATTTTCCAAGACCCGCCCGATATTCACAAGTTGTTGGTATTGGATATTTATGATCATTTATCTCCATCCTTAAAAGCTCATTTCTTAACGCTTCTTCCTTTCCAGTCATAGGAAAAGGATTTCCTGCCTCATCTGTACCACCATTTCCATATGCTATCCATTTAAGCTTTGGCAGAGAAATATCCCCTGCATGGGATTTGCAAAGTTTTTCTCTTCCTTTTTCTGTAATAACCGCATTTGCCATTTTTTCTCACCTCATTTCTAACCTTACTTTTATTCTCTCTCCATCACACAGACTCCTGATAAATTCGGCTCTCATGTTTTCTGGAACCATCATACCGATATTCCCCATTATATCTTGTCAAATGATACCCTACTGTCAGGTTTATTTTATATTGTGGTATTACTTTATCTGATTGGTATTTTATTTTTAACATGTCCTTTGTTTTTATTTCTGGTTTTGTCCATATCTTACAAGTAAGCCGAGTATCTTTCCCTATCACTGGCTGACTGGCCGTAATCTCTTTAAATCTTATTGTAGGTAAAAATACTACCTTTGGTCTTGCATCAGTTTGAATAGACAATTTCATAGGATATAAATCTATCAAAGACTCTGTTTTCCATCCATTATATCTATATTGTCCATTATAGCGTGCCGTACCATCATACATCAGAAACGGCAAATTATATCGAGGAAAAAAGTCTGTCCGAACACCAAAACGTACTTCTGCCTCAATTATTTGGCGAATAAAGATTTCCATTCTGTCATAGATCAGGTATGTAGTATGGGATTGTTTAATCTGATTCAACAATTTACGGGCAAGCTTCACATTTACAGTACCTTCACCTGAAAAGATAACATGAAAGAGATTAGGATGTCCCATGTTCTCTCCGTCATTATCATGACAGTCCTTTACACGAACACGGAACTCCTGCTGCCTCATTAAGTATTGTTCCATATGGCATGGTGTCATTGGTGCTTTGGCATCTCTCTTTTGATATATCAGTCTTCTGCGTTCCTCGTAAGAAAGATTTTCTCGTATGGGAAGCTGCCATTTTATTTCATGATACTTTAATCCCCATGTCGCTGTTTCTGGAAAAAATTGCATTGGCAACTCTTCCACAATTCTTTTTGCTTCATCGTATTCTAGCCCCATCACCTGATAAAGCCATTTTCCTATATAAGAAGTATCATAAAATCCTTTTGTCACATAGGATAATTGTCTTTTTGCGCTTTCACTGGTAGGAAACTCTTCCAAATTAAACCCAGATGTATTCATAAATTTCCCTCACTAAACTGCAAGTCCCCCGTTTCAGGATATTCCTCTCTCGCAAAACAAATATTTGCCATGCTGCCATTGATAAGAAAAGTATCAAAATCTTCCACTCCAACAATGGCGGAAAGCAGCGGACGAATATCATTATATCGCAACAGACTCTCTTTTTTTGCCTCATCATATACCTTTCGAACTGCCTCTTTAAAATCTTTTTTCACCTGTTCTATATCAGTTGTGTCATTTAAAAGCAATCCTGTGCAAGTATAAGAAATGGGAAATGCAATCGCTGCCACACATTCCAACTTGGCACATGCCGTAGGCAGCAGTCGCTTCGTTCGATCCTCTGGAGATACAATATATGCATATACATCCTCTATCAATTTGTTATTCGCTGGCTGCCCATTTGCATCCACAAGCACTAGCTTAACTGTTCCCGGCCCATCTGGAGTTGGAATTACAATACAATCCCCAGCTCCAGCAGCTTTTGCCCAGCGGATATAATCACTGTCATTTCCAAGAAAAGTTCTGCTATTTTCATACTCTATTGCAATTCTGTCATAATAATCATTATTGTTTTCTCTTTCTGTTCCTCCTGTAATTGGATTTTCATTGGTAACAGAAGTAATGGTTTTACTTGGTCTTGCCATAATACAAACTGTATTAGCCGCAACATTTGAGCGCACTCCACTTTCTACCGCAGTAACAGGTAAGACACAAATCCCATCTTTCCCTATAATACTATCCCTATCCACAGAAAATTCAATGGCTGGTGTACTGTCAGTTGCAGGTGTGCAAAATATCATGCCAGCCGCTATTTCTGCCTCCGGGGTTCCTGTTATCGTGAGATAACCAGATGCATACTGCGGTGGATGTCTTATCACATTTACCTGCTGCCCATGCAGATCCAGCCACTGGTCCCAAGCATATTGCGGAAATGCAAGCATAAGTGCCCGAACCAAATGATAATTAATAAACTCATCCTTTTCCAGCGCTGCTGGTTTTGTAAAATCATAAGGAAATCCACCCGGCATATTGTCTATATCACTGGGCAGTGCCAACATCATCCTTGCATGAATCTCCTCTGCACTGTTATTATCAATAAAATCTGGATTTATAAACTCTGGCTGCATACAACTCCCCTCTTTCTCTTTCAAAGTGTCATTTGAAATACCGTGTCCCAATTTACCCCTTTTACCAAAAAAGAACAATGCATCCTATCAGCATCCCAAGTAAAAGAAAAATTACTTACAGACTCTGTCCGTGGATTTACCTTCAGTGCATCTGTTATAGTACGTTCTACCATAGATTCCACTATCTTCTCCTTATCCTCCCCTAAGGCTGCTTCAAGTTCAGCCCCGATTTCATTTGGATAAGCAAGACAGGCATATCTTTCTGTTTGCACTATCTTTAGACACCAAATCATAAACCCTTCCTCGCCAGAACACTCCACCATGCGATTTGCTCCATCACGGACAAAATCTCCGCGTTCCACATCCCATTTTACTGTTCGGCGGTATTTTGTATCATATTTTAAACTGTCTTCTATATAATCTGGAACTTGAACCACCGTAAGGGGCATATCTGCCATAAAATCACCTTTCTATTTTGTCACTATATCCACCACTACTGCTTCATTTTCTACCCATGCCACTAAAACACGATCACCCGCTTTTATGCTTCTCATCTTTTCTGGTATAAGGACAATATGCTCATGTTCACTGCCTGCTTGTCCTACACTGGGATGGGAGTGCTGCCCGTCTTTCTTTGTTTTCGCCAACTTTTCTCCTGTTTTTCCAAGGGTTAGCTGTCTACAAACCGAATACTCTCCCTTTGGAATTGGCACTGGATAAGTGTTAGTAAGCAGACTTCCATTTTCCATAATCTCTCCAAAATCTAAGTCTAAAGCGCGAACATTTTCTCTTTTTATCTGACCACACAAAACATTTGCCAGCATATTTGTACCCGGATGTCCATCAAAACCTTCCACACTTGCTACCTCCTAACCAAATGTACCTTCATCTACCCAACCATATACATTACTCGTTTGATCAATATGTACTAAATGCCATGGATGCGCTTTTCCTGATCCATTTTTCTTCGTGATTTTCGCCTGACCTGCACTTGCTGGATACCCTTTGGCATCATAATAAGAAGAAATATAATGTGTTCCTCCATAAAACTCCACAATATCTCCCTCATGAAATTCCTTTTTAGTTTCTGTTGTGTCCTCTGCTGTTATGGTAAAAGGCTTCGCCATTCTAAGCTTCATTGTCATATTATAACTGTCGCAATTATGTTGGATTCCTTTTACATAATAAAGACCAGAAGACACACCTATCTCTACACAAACCACATCTCCCTTACGTATAAAAGGAACATCTGGCGCCTGCAATGCAACCTCTTCTTGCACAGTCCCATTTTCATCCAAAATCTGCTGTGCCGCTGCTTTTGCATCTTCCAATGTTTCATCTGTACCTCTGGTATAGATCCTCTGTCGGATTCCATACTTTGTCATGCCATTTAATGTAGCTTCCACACTAAAATTTCCTTCTCTGTTCTCCCTGCCGATAACCCTTACTCTTGTCACCAAATTTGATAAATTTAAATGTGTACTGACAGATTGTGTATTTTCGCCTTGAAAAACATAGATCTCTTCATTGCTGCCTCTTTCCACAATCTCTGCATACCCTTTGGAAGCTCTTAAGAAATAGGTCCCATTGCTTTTCTTCCCTGCATCATCTAAAACATCCATAATCATATCTGCTATATAAGCATTGTTATATTTTAATTTTCCATGTGCTACATTGGGACCACTATATTCCTGCACAGGTATACCATAATCTTCTAAAAGCCCAGTAACAATAGACTGTGTTCCTGTACCAGAAGCATAAAACCTGTTATCCTGACTTTGCTGTAAAGAATACAATATATCATAATTCGTACACTGCAGGCTGTCACTACTGTTCTTAAGCTGTGGATTCCACTCTGTCACATATCCTCTTGCCACCTCCTGATCCGCTGTCTTTCCATCACTTGCAAAAATCGCAATCAAACAACCCGGTTTAATTAATGAAGACAGTTTTCCCTTTGATGTTTTATCATTTCTAACTGTAAAAGAAGAACGCACTGCCAGCTCTCCTTCATTTTCCTCCCAACCCAAATTTTGAATATAATCCTTTATGTTATATTGGTTATTATTTTCATCCATCACCATAACTCGGTATGTAATTTTAGTTAAATCAATCATATCATGCTCCCTATACAGGTATAGAAAGAATTGTCCCCGGATAAATCCAATGCCCGTGATCAGAACCATTTTTTCCATACGATTTTGCAGCATTTTCAATAATTTCTTTGTTCGCTTCGTATATGGCGTCCCATCTCACTCCACTTCCCAGTTCCTTTAAAGCAATTCCCCAGAGAGTATCTCCGCTCACAACGGTGTAAGAACCCTGAAAAATCTGATCTGGCTCATTCCTTGGCATAATCTGCTGTTCTTCCCCCGCTGCTTTGCCTTCCTCTGTTGTATAGATTTTTAAATCTTTCCACTGTGCAAAGGCAATGGAATATTTCACATTTCCATATGCTCCGTACACTTTGGGAGAAAAAGAAGAAAGCGTGACATCCATATTGATCCATGTACCAGAAAGAATCAAATTTAACACACTTGCTTTCTCCTGCCACTCCCGCAAAATAGTGACACAATGATTAGGCTCTTGATAAAAATCCTGCTTTACAATCGCTTCTCGCCGTTTTGATGGACCAAAAAATTCCCCCTCCCATTTTATTTCTGCCACATTCATGCCCTTTGGCACTTTTACTGAACCCATGGAAATAATGTCAAAATCCTGATACTTTGCTCCCAAAGATCCTGTAACACATTCGGGATTGGAAGGAAAAGTAAACTTTCTTCCATTTCCCAGCTCTGTCAGACGAATATAAAAATCCTGTGCCAGAGTTATACCCCCTTTCGTGGCATATTGGAAAATACAGCTTCCAGTCGTTCTGCCATCTCACCACACAGTTCATCCGTCATCTCCTTTAAATGTCTTCGGATTGCTTGTATAATGCCTTCTTCCTTCTGCCCATCACTATTATGAATGACAAACTCTGGCGCCACACTCACATTCACTTGCACTGGAGGAGTGGTAAAATTATCTTCTCCATCTGCTGTTATGGGTTCATATGTTTGAGCCACTTCTCGACTATAATTATTTTCTGCCGTTTCTTTATAGGCCAAAGAAACATTTCTATTCCTATTATGGAATAACTGATGATCTGCTGTTATATCGCGGGGAATAGAACCTTTTATATAACCACCTGCAGCATGAGCAGAAACTCCCAATGCCAATCCCGCCTGTTCATATAAATCAAGCGCTCTTGCACGCCTGCTTGGATTTGTAGGAATAATAAACTCTCCATACCCTTCCTCCGCCAGCCATGAAAGTTTAGGTCCGCCACTCACATACCCTCCAGCAGCATTTCTCTCCACAGTTGTACTGGTCCCCTTCAGACATGGTAATGCAACATTGGAATCTGTAAAATTGTAGTCAAACATTACATGAAGAGTCATTATAACATCATACCCGCTTCCAAACATTTCTTCTGTTGCTGTTTCCACATCACCTTTCATAATAGCAAGAGCTTCCTTCACCTTCTGCATATCAACATCTTCAATCGCTCCTGCTATCCCACTACCAAGTGATTCTTTTAAAGCTGTCATATCTGTATCTGACAAATTAAGTTGTTCTAATTGAGCGTATAATTCCTCAGAATAAGGACCTATAAAGTCCACCGAAGAATCCCTCAAGGAATCAATCATACGTTGTTCTAATTGCGATGGTATACTATCTGCAACTGCTTGCAGTAATGTATTTAATTCTGCGGACAATTCTGCCTCCTCCATTCCTAGCCATCCAGCCATATCTATCGCTGTCCAGTCGGAAACATCCTTCTGCTGCATCCCTATCGTAATGACACTTGCCAGTTTTTCAGCAGTTGTTCCCTCTATATTAGGAAGGATTCCATCCAATTCTTTTTTATATGCTTCTGCAATCGCCTCTAATTGAAAATGCTCCACTTTTACCTGCAAATCCAATGTCTGTTGATTGTATCTGTCTGCAAATTCCTGAAGTTGTTCCTCATATTGACTTTTATCAATCACACCTGTATCAAATTGAAGTTGCACATTTTTAATTCCAACTTTCAGTGCTTCAAATTTATCTGCTTGTATTTCTTCCACTTGTGCCGCCAATTCTTCTTGTAAGCTCGCAAAAGAGTTGTAATCAAGTCCATTTCCTCCATACTTAATTTTAATCGCTGCAAAATTTGCCTTTTCTTCTGCATTGGATAACTGTGCTGTTATATCTGCAATCTGCTGTTGAAGACTTATCATCTCTTCTGTCTGATTTAATTGTAGCGTCCCATCTTCTAGTATAATCGTGTGAATCGTCATTTCCTCACTTAATCGCATCCGCAAATCATCAAGCTGACTGCTTATTGTCTGATACGCCATATCTAAAGCTGTTGTATCAGCCTCTTCGCCAAATAAAAGCTTTACAGCAACATTGGCTTCATAGTGCTTATCTTCTATATATTGCTCTGTTCCAGTGGTCAGTTGCCCAATCCCCTCTTGATACGTTTCTATATCTGCTTGATCCACTCCAAAGCCAAGTGACATCTTCCAATTCATCTTGCGCAGATCAGACATCGTAGACTTTACTGTTAAAAGAGAATTGGCAGCCTTCTTGGAAATCCTAGAAAAATCCTCAAATAATTCATTTTTTCCATTGAAAACAATACTATTTGCAATTTCCTTTACTTCGGCCAATGATAAATGCAGATCTCCAAAATGGGAAATCAAATCCTTAGAGACTACCTCGCGAAATGCCATGGAAAGCTTCTCTGCACTTACCTCTGTATCTTCTATCATTCCCTGCAAATCTTGATTTGCAAATATAATTTCATCTATAGAAAAGCCTGTTGCCTCAAAAACTTTCTGTGCTTTCTTGGCCTCTTCTTGCATTTCTTCTATATTTTCTTGGTATTCTTCTTTTATTTTATTTCCTTTCACCCATCCAGCAATTCCACCAATACCAGCGCCAGCTAAGGCACCAACGGCTGTTCCAATACCGGGAATAATAGAACCTATCGCTGCACCTGCAGCGGCTCCAGCAGCAACTCCTCCAGCTTTCCATGCAGCAGATTCTCCATACGCTTTTGATTCTCCTTTATCCTCAGAGTTTACAGCTTTATATGCATCTATTACACCACTTATTAAAGTTGCTCCTGCTGCCACTCCTCCGACAAGCGCGCTTCCTCCAGCAAGCGCTACACCTGCCCCTGACGTTGCCCCTGAGCCTAATATTCGTCCAGTCTTGCCAAGTAATCCAAGCATCCCTTTTCCTTCCAATCTAGAACACCCAT
>CAMUFS010000111.1 GCA_947088195.1 uncultured Clostridia bacterium | reverse complement strand
GAAAAACGTCGGTGCTTAACGAGGTTTCTTACGAGTTTAGCATCCGCTACGTTTTTCACTAAGCGGGAGCGGGGTGACGGAGGATACTAATACTTTGGTTCTGCGGACCTCTTTCGAAAATAATAAGACGCTATGTTTTGTATAAAGTATCATATAGAAAAAATAAACATTCCCGGATTATTACTAAGATAGATTTTTATAGGTATGTTCGAGGGAAATTTATTGTCGTACTAGTTTTCTGAGTAGCCATCTCTCGAACATAATGTCTTATTGTAGGTTATGATTTCTTAGTTTTATATTGGAAAATTACTCAATAAATTTCCAAATATCTTCTGTAAGTAAAATATCAAGAGATCGAATCTGTGAGGATAAAATATCATCTGTGAGCATATTTGGCCGTAGATCACAATAATAAACGCCATCTAAAGGATTTAATTTGATTGTGTATCCTTTGAAATGTCCAGTTAAAAATGTGGTGTTGATGCCAAAATAAGGTTCCTTACCTTTTCGCTGCACATCGTTAAGAAATATTGCAAAATGTGGAGTAGTTGCATTGGTTAAACGATTATACAAAAATTTGTCAATGAATATTTTGTCTATTCGATCTTTACTTGAAGTTTTTACAGAACCAATAGCTTTAACTTCGCCATCTTCTTTAACAATAATATCATGTTGATAAGACATTTTGAACAATTCTTCATTGTTTACAATAACTGGAACAGAAACGATTCCGTCATGAACAGAAATTCCAATATTTTGCAAGATCAATCTTATGTAACGCTCAAATAAGTCTCCATTTATTTTTCGTGCTTTATTGCTTTCTCCTGCTGGAAGTGCATCTAATGCTACACCAATCATTTGTTGACAAGTGTATATAAATTTATTTATTAATCCTTTAAGATAAGGATTCTCTTTAATTTCTCTTATATGTTGTATGGCATAATTAAAATTTTGCTTCGCCAAATAAAAATCTTCAATAGAAATCATAAGATTGCTGTTTATAGGACGTGAAACATTAAAATTGCCATCTTCACGATATTGAAAAAAGCGGTAATGATTTTCATTTTGAGAGACAATAACGGCTTGTAGACCATCCGTTATGAAAGATAAATATTCTTCACAAAAGGAAGAATAATCATCGATAGTTTGAAAGCGATTTTTATTTTTTGCCCACTCTATTAATTGTGATAGTGTCATCGTATAGATTCTCTCCTTTTTGCATTTTCTTTATCATATTTGATCCAATTTTCTATCGGTTGTGGAAGAACATGGTCTATTCTATTAATTGCCCAGAAATTATATTCTTCATTCATTTCACATCCAATCCACAGTCGTTGTAATTGTTCTGCAACTACCAGTGTTGTTCCTGATCCAGAAAAAGGGTCAAGCACAACATCACCTACTTTACTGGAAGCCAATATAAGTTTTCGAAGTAATTCTTCCGGTTTTTGGGTAGGATGTTTCGTTTTTTCTTCCATTCCATTACAGGTGGTTGGAATTTCAAACACGTCTTTTGGTTTCGCGCCTAATGGATTTGGCGTCCATATAGGCGAGTCCTTTTTTCTATTTGAATACTGGCTGCTTTCTGCTTGAGGGTGTGAAGGATATTTTAAAGTGTGATTACCATAAGGGATTCTGATTTCATCTATATTTAAATTAAATTTTTTAGTTTTTCTAAAATGCAAAATACTTTCATGAGATCTTCCCCAATCGTTTCCGAGATTGGCCTTATTTCTATAGTGCCAGATAAGCCATTTGCATCCTGAAAAATAGCGCATTGCCGGATGTTTTAGATCAGCTAATATTTCGCTAAACCCACAAATGTATAAGCTGCCTGTAGGCTTTAGGATTCGAGCCGCTTCCTCTATCCATTGCAGTGACCATTCAATATATGTTTCTTGTGAGTCAAATTTATCCCAGTCTGCTTTTTTTATATTATAAGGAGGATCAGCAAAAACTAAGTCAACAGATTCATCCTGTAAGGTTTTTAACCATTGTAAGCTGTTATCTGTGAAAATCAGTCCATTTTCTCTAACATAGGTAGGCTGGCACATAATTTTGGGCTGAAATACATTTAAGTGATAAAGTTTTGATTCCTTAACAGAACAATTTTTTAAGGGAGCTATTTCTAAAGAAAGTTGTTCTGCTGTTTGCAAGGATTTTTTAGGCATACTTTTTCCTCCATAATGTTTTGTACAGTAAGTATTTTAATATCAATAAAAAAATCCGAGGCCGTTCCTCGATGGAACTAACCTCGGATTTCTATTCTCTAGTGCAGTTGACGGGACTTGAACCCGAACCCACGTACATGGACATGAACCTGAATCATGCGCGTATGCCAATTCCGCCACAACTGCATCTAAAATATGTCACTTCCTAGCGACTAGACTAGTCTATCATATAAACAAAAAAAATGCAATACCCTATTTTAAATTTTTTAGTTTTAGGAATAATTCGATACTATTGCTTAGTTGCTTTAAGTGTGATAAAATGTTCGAAAAGGAGCGCGAAAGGAGGCCGTCGATGAATATTCGAGAGCATCAGGAGCAGTGGGAGTGTGAGCATTTAAGTCCATATGCCTCGAAGAGTATTGATTCTATGGGGCAGGACAGAGAAGAAATACCTTGTGACTTACGGACCGTGTATCAGCGCGATCGCGATAAGATTCTTCACAGTAAGTCCTTTCGGCGCCTTAAGCATAAGACGCAGGTTTTCCTCTCACCGGAGGGTGATCACTATCGCACGCGCTTGACACATACCTTGGAGGTGGCTCAGATTGCCAGAACGATTGCAAGGGCATTGAGAATGAACGAGGATTTGACAGAGGCGATCGCTCTTGGGCATGATTTGGGGCATACACCGTTTGGACATGCAGGGGAAGCCGCTCTCAATAAAATATGTGCGGAGGGTTTTTCGCATTGTGAGCAGAGTGTGCGGGTTGTGGAGCTGCTTGAGAAAAAGGGAATGGGGCTTAACCTAACTAAAGAGGTGCGTGATGGGATTCTAAATCATAGGACAGCGGGAAGTCCCAGCACATTGGAAGGACAGATTGTGAGGATTGCGGACAAGATTGCGTATATAAATCATGATATTGATGATGCCATTCGCGGGCAGATTTTAAAGGAGACAGATATTCCTAGAGAATATTCACAGGTTTTGGGGGATACTGTTAAGGTGCGGCTTGACAGAATGGTGCATGATGTGGTGTTTCACAGTCTTGGACAGCCGAAGGTTTCCATGTCCAAAGAGGTGGAAATGGGGATGATGGGACTTCGAAGGTTTATGTTTCAGAGTGTGTATACCAATTATAGGGCAAAAAGTGAAGAGGGAAAGGCGAAGAAGATGATCACGGAGCTTTATGCCTATTATATGGATAATCTGGATGTGCTGCCGGAGGAATATCAATATTTGATGGAAGAGCGGGGGCAAAGCGAGGAGCGGACGGTCTGCGATTATATTGCAGGTATGACGGATGGGTATTCTATTGCGGTTTTTAAGAATATATTTGTGCCAAGATCGTGGAAGCTTTAGAGGAGGGAAGGATTTTCATGTACTACAGTGAAGACTTGGTCGAAGAAATTCGTATGAGAAATGACATTGTGGATGTGGTGTCAGGTTATGTACGGCTTCAGAGAAAGGGCGCAACCTATTTTGGGCTGTGCCCGTTTCACAATGAGAAATCACCTTCTTTTTCTGTGAGTGCCGGAAAGCAGATGTATTATTGCTTTGGCTGTGGTGCAGGAGGGAATGTTTTTACTTTTTTAATGGAATATGAGAGCCTATCTTTTCCTGAAGCATTGCGGCAGCTAGGAGAGCGCGCCGGGGTGGAGCTTCCCAAGGAGGAAGAGATAAGTCCACAGGCAAGGTGGGAGGCAGACAGAAAGTCAGTTCTTTTGGAGATACATAAGGAGGCAGCAAGGTATTTTTATTATCAGCTTAAGAATGAGAGGGATCGCACTGGCTGGGAGTATCTAGCTAATAAAAGGCAGCTTACCCCTGCGACCATCACGAGATTTGGACTTGGCTATTCGGGAAAGAATAGTACCCAGCTTTACCGCTATCTAAGACAGAAGGGGTATACAGACGCTCTGCTTAAGGAGAGCGGTCTGGTGACAATCGAGGAAAGAGGGGCACATGACAGGTTTTGGAATCGAGTAATGTTCCCTATTATGGATGTCAGAAGCCGTGTGATTGGATTTGGTGGCAGAGTGATGGGAGAGGGAGAGCCAAAGTATCTAAACTCCCCTGAGACAAAGATTTTTGATAAAAGCCGAAATTTATATGGCTTACATCTGGCAAGACTGTCAAGACGGCAGAATATTATAATTTGTGAGGGCTATGTGGATGTGATAGCACTTCATCAGGCAGGCTTTGACAATGCAGTGGCGTCGTTGGGAACAGCTTTTACAGGTGGCCACGCCTCGCTTCTCAAGCGCTATACCAGTGAGGTGCTTTTGACTTATGACAGTGATGGCGCGGGCGTTAAGGCAGCATTGAGAGCCATACCAATTCTTAAGGAGGCAGGGCTTTCGGCAAAGGTGATTAGCATGAAGCCGTATAAAGATCCAGATGAATTTATAAAGAATCTGGGTGCGGAGGAATTTGAGAGGCGAATAGAGCAGGCGAGGAATAGCTTTCTATTTGAGGTGGATGTAAAATGTAGAGAGTATAATATGGCAGATCCAGAACAGAAAACATTGTTTTATAACGCGATTGCAAAGATGCTTCTTGGATTTCCAGAAGAGCTGGAGAGAAATAATTATCTGGAGGCAGTGTGCAGGGAATACCAGATTCCTGCTAATAGCTTAAAGGTGCTTGTAAACCGATATGCCTATCAGATGACAGAGACATATGTAAAACCAAAGGAAGGTAAAAGACAGAAGAAAGATAGTATGGATGGTGTTCGTCAATCACAGAAGCTCTTGCTTACATGGCTGATTGAGGATACCAGTCTTTTTGATAAATTAAGAGGAATTATAGGTCCAGAGCATTTTACTGGGGAGCTGCATCAGAAGGCAGCCAAATTTTTATTTGATCAATATCAGACAGAAGGGAGGGTGAATCCAGCAAAGATTATTAGTTGTTTTGAGACAGAAGAGGAGCAGCGGGAAGCGGCATCACTTTTCAATACTTCCATTCGCAGGGAAATGACAAGGAAAGAGAAAGAAAGGGCACTGAACGAGACGGTGAAAAGGGTGAAGGCCTGTTGGTGTGAATATGCGGCGGGCAATACAACAGAGCTTATGGAATTGATGGAAATTTCAAAAATCAAGCGCAGCCTTGACAATCTGCATATTTCTCTTGAATAGGGATAAAATATAAACAAGCTATGGAAGGATGGGCAGAATATGAGCGAAATCACGGTGGATTTTCAGGAAAAACTAAATGGACTTTTACAATACGCGAAAAGCAAGAAAAATACGTTGGAATATACAGAAATCACGGATTATTTCGGGGATATGGAGCTTAGTGTAGAACAGTTAGATAAGATGATGGAGACACTGGAGAATCACAATGTGGATATTCTGCGCATTACAGAGGATGATGATGCGCTTCTTCTTCAGGACGAAGAGAGTATGCTGTTAGATGAAGAGGAAGAGATTGATCTTGCCTCGATCGATTTAAGTGTCCCGGAGGGGGTGAGCCTGGAGGACCCAATCCGCATGTATTTAAAGGAGATCGGCAAGGTTCCGCTGCTCTCAAATGAGGAGGAGATAGAGCTGGCAAAGGGGATTCAGGAAGGGGATGAGGTGGCGAAAAAGCGTCTTGCTGAGGCTAATCTCCGACTGGTGGTCAGCATTGCCAAGCGCTATGTGGGACGTGGCATGCAGTTTCTTGATCTGATTCAGGAAGGGAATCTGGGACTTATTAAGGCGGTGGATAAGTTTGATTACCGAAAAGGATTTAAATTCAGCACCTATGCGACATGGTGGATCAGGCAGGCAATCACGCGCTCGATCGCAGATCAAGCCAGAACTATACGGATCCCAGTGCATATGGTGGAGACGATCAACAAGCTGATCCGCGTGTCCAGACAACTGGTACAGGAGCTTGGCAGAGAGCCGTTCCCGGAGGAGATCGCGGCAAAAATGGATATACCAGTGGAGCGTGTAAGAGAGATTCAGAAAATATCACAGGAGCCAGTTTCCCTGGAGAGTCCGGTTGGTGAGGAGGACGAGAGCCATCTGGGAGATTTTATTCAAGATGATAATATACCAGTGCCAGCGGATGAGGCAGCGTTTGTATTTTTAAAAGAACAGCTTCTTGCTGTGCTGTCAACCTTGACGGAGCGTGAACAGAAGGTTCTTAGGCTGCGCTTTGGACTCGATGATGGCAGAGCACGCACATTGGAGGAGGTTGGAAAAGAATTTAATGTGACAAGGGAGAGAATCCGTCAAATTGAGGCGAAGGCATTGAGAAAGCTAAGGCATCCTAGCAGAAGCAGGAAGCTTAAGGATTATCTGGAGTAGACAAGGAGAAGGAGGGAGCCATGCAGATTTCAGAGCGGCTGATGACAGTTGCATCCTTTGTGTCGGACGGGAGCAGCGTGGCGGATATTGGAACGGATCACGCCTATGTGCCCATCACTTTAATGCTGGAGGGCAGAATTGTGCGGGCACTTGCCATGGATGTGAGAGAAGGACCGCTTGCGCGTGCCAAAGAACATATTGAGGAATATCAGCTTGCAGATCGCATCCATGTCAGGCTGTCGGATGGTTTGACTGCCTACCAGAAGGGGGAGGCGGACAGCATTGTGATCTCTGGCATGGGCGGGGCCTTGACAGAGCGTATCTTGACAGATGGCATTGGAAAATATGAGGGAGTGAAGGAGCTGATTCTCTCTCCACAGTCAGAGGTATTTCTGGTAAGGCTTTGGCTTAGGAAAAATGGCTGGAGGATTGAGAGAGAGACAATGCTTGTGGAGGCTGGAAAGTATTATACGGTGATCCGGGCAGTTCCAGGAGAAGAGAGGAAAGTGACACGCGCAGAGGATCAGTACGGCAGCTGTCTATTAAGACAGAAGCATCCTGTGTTATTGGAATATCTACTTCAAGAAAAGAAAACTATACATAAAATTCTTGTTATGTTAAAAGAACAGCTTTTAGAGGGCCAGAAGCGAGAGCATATAGAAAATAGAATAGGGGAGCTTACGGACAAGCTTCTGCTTGTGGAGGAGGCATTGTTATACTATGAAATGTAAGGATATTATGGTGTTTTTAGATAAGCTTGCACCTTTGTCCTATGCGGAGAGCTGGGATAATGTGGGGCTTCTGGTGGGAGATAGCGAGAAAGAGATCAAGACAATTTTTCTTGCCGTGGATGCGACAGACCGAGTGCTCGATGAGGCATGTGAGGCGGGCGCGGACATGCTGATCACACATCATCCTCTGATTTTTTCAGGGCTTAAATCAGTGAATGAGGATCATTTTATTGGCAGGCGGGTGCGCAGGCTGATACGGAGGGATATTTGTTATTGTGCGATGCATACAAACTTTGATATTGCGGGAGATATGGCAGGTATTGTGGTGGCAAAGCTTCCATTTTGGAAATCGAAGGTGCTATGTGAGACAGCAAATGGTTTTGGCTTGGGGCGGATTGGGCTTTTGGAGAGGCCGATGCACGTGCAAGAGCTTGTGGAACTGATTAAGGAGCGGTTTGATATTCCAAATGTCGTATTGTATGGAGAAAAAGAGCATATGGTAGAGCGCGTCGCAGTGCTTCCGGGTTCAGGAAAAGCAGAGATTGAGGAGGCTGTAAAACAGAGTGCTGATCTTATGGTGACGGGAGATATCGATCATCATGTGGGGATTGACGCACTCGCAAAGGGAATGATGCTAATTGACGCGGGGCATTATGGGCTGGAAAAGGTATTTG
Source organism: uncultured Clostridia bacterium (assembly GCA_947088195.1). Taxonomy (GTDB): domain Bacteria; phylum Bacillota; class Clostridia; order Lachnospirales; family Lachnospiraceae; genus RGIG8607. The sequence continues at coordinate 1,116 of CAMUFS010000111.1, read as the reverse complement.
TGGAGTACATGAAGCATAGCTTAGAGAAAGAGTGGGGAGGCAGCATCTGTGTGAAAACAGAGCAGATTACACAGCCTTTTACAATATTATAAAGAACGGAGGGCAAGATTTGGAAGAAGGTTTAAAAATGGCAGCAGTTACGGTGTGCGGCGCAGAAAAGGAATATCCAAGAGAGACGACTTATCGGGAGCTTGCAGCGGAATATCAGAAGGAATATACGCATGATATTGTGCTGGTGAATGTAAACGGAAAACTTCAAGAGCTTCATAAAAAGATAAAACCAAACAGTGAAATCACATTTGTCACCACAGAGGACAGCGCGGGGAGCTCTTCTTATCGAAGGAGTGTAACGCAGCTTATGCTAAAAGCGGTGTATGATGTGACAGAAAAGGATGAGCTTGAAAAGGTCAGTGTGTTGTTTTCTTTAAGTAAAGGCTATTACTGTAAGGTTGCAGGAAGGGTGCAGGTGGATGAGGCATTTCTTGCCCGCGTAAAGGCGCGGATGGACGAGATGGTTCGTCAGGATATTCCAATTAAAAAGCGCAGCATTCACACGGATGACGCTGTGATGCTATTTAAAGAACATCAGATGTACGACAAGGAGAAGCTATTTCGCTATAGACGAGTTTCAAAGGTAAATGTATACAGCATTGAGGAATATCAAGATTATTATTATGGTTATATGGTCCCAAGCACAGGTTATCTAAAATATTATGACTTAAAATGTTATGATGAAGGGTTTGTGCTCTGTCTTCCAGAGAGGCACAGACCGGAGGAGCTGCCAGAATTTGACCCGCAGCACAAGCTTTTCTATGTGCTGAATGAGTCAAAGAAATGGGGGGAGCATCTAAAGCTTGCCACAGTGGGAGATCTCAACGAGACAATCGCAAGAGGCGGGCTAAATCAGATGATTTTAGTACAGGAGGCACTTCAGGAGAAGAAGATTGCGGAGATTGCACAGACGATCGCGCAGAGTCCAAGCAAGAAAATAATTATGATTGCGGGGCCTTCCTCCTCTGGAAAGACGACCTTTTCACATCGGCTTTCTGTACAGCTTCAAGCACATGGGCTGAATCCACATCCAATCGCACTGGACAATTATTTTATAGATAGAGA
>CAMUFS010000110.1 GCA_947088195.1 uncultured Clostridia bacterium | reverse complement strand
GAAAACCTTCTATTGATGGCATCTGAGCAAAATTAATCTGCGCACATAACCATAACATTTGGCCATTATCCCCCACAGGATACTCCTCATCATGTGGAAGATAGGGTATGCCGCCCAAATGACTATCTGTAATGCCAAAAGACTCTTGGCTAAATTGCAGATAACATACAGGCCGTTTGCTTATTTCCTGAATCTCATCTACAACCCTTTGACAACAACAAATTTTCTCCATATTTCCTTTTTCATCTACCAATCCCATTTCTATCTCCTATTCCTTGCCTGCCACAAATATTCCATATTCCTTCGGTACATGTAAATATCCATTTTCTTTTTTAGAATTAAAATAATTTAGTAAAGCATTATAATAATTTCGATCCAGTCCTTGCATAGAAGCCATAGAATAAATATACTCTATATAATCCTCAATCTTGTCAATTCTTAACGCGTCTTCATAATCACGTCGTTCCACTTTATTAAACTGCTTTTTAAGCAGCTCCATTCCATTTTGCAATGTAAAAGATATATTAGATTCATGATTATAGGGAATCCCAAGTTCATCAAATGCATGATATAAATATTGCGTCATCCCATTTAATCCAAAGGTTGAACAATAAAACAGGCCATCCTTTTTTAAAACTCGTTTCACTTCAGAAAGCGCGAGATCAATATTTCTCACATGATACAACATAGAATTTGCTATAATCAGATCAAATGTCTCTTTTTCATATGGTATCTCCAAAATATCAATCTTCTTTATGGATATTCCATTTCCCAAATATTTTTGTTGCAAATATTCTACCATTCCATCTGTAATATCCATTTCATAACCACAAAGAATACTATTTTCAAAATAATAATTCCATAATTCGCCCCTGCCACTTCCTAATTCCAAAACTTTCATCCTTGGGCAAAAAGGATACTGTTCAAACATCCACTTTTGAAATCCAATCTTATTGATACTATATTTTTCATGTAAGCTTTTTCGCAGCTTAAGACCATCTGTATTTTTATATTGTTCCTTTATCGCAGCCTTGCTGGACATATTATTTATATCAACCAATATATTTTCCTCCTAATTTCTATACCCATAACAGAAAAACATCTCATACCATTCGTACTTTATAACATATATTATTATATTCTCAATTATACCATATTATAAAAATATCGTCAATTCTCTCTATTTACAGTGATTGACATCAAGATAGAAATATGATAATGTATATAAAATTAATTGTACATTTAAATATAGATATTTTTCGAAATTAAATTAACATAAAAGAAAGGATCCTATATGAAACATTGTGGAACTCAAAAAATAGAAACAGATAGATTGATTTTAAGAAGATATGTGATAGAAGATGCCGCAGCAATGTATAAAAATTGGGCATCTGACGAAGAGGTGACAAAATTTTTAACATGGCCACCCCATTCAAATGAAAAAGTAAGCCAAGAGATTATAAAAAACTGGATGGAACAATATTCCAATCAAAATTATTACCACTGGACTATTGTATGGAAGGAAAATGGAGAGGAACCGATAGGTGATATCGCCGTGGTTGGCTTAAAAGAAGATATCGCAATGGCACACATCGGTTATTGTATTGGAAGAGCTTGGTGGCATAAAGGAATCACCTCAGAAGCATTAAAAGCAGTTATGGACTTTCTTTTTGATGTTGTTGATGTACAGCGCATCGAAGCAATGCATGATCCAAGGAATATCAATTCAGGCAGAGTGATGAAAAAATGTGGTATGAAATACGAAGGAACATTGCGCAACGCAGCTAGGAATAACCAAGGTATTTGTGATGCTTGCTATTATGCACAGTTAAAATCAGAACGGTAATTTAAAAAAGAACCACACAGAGAACCCCCATCGTTCTTCATTCAAAACGTAACAGACACTTATACTAAATACTTTGCAAATTTAGATCGTATCTGTTACGTTTTTTATCTAACCTACTCTTTTCTCCATAATATAATTTGTCAAAAAAATCCCCTGCCTAACAACCTGCTGTTCTCGAATTATCTCATATCCTCTTGAAAGGAAAAATGGTTTTGCCGTAATGGATGCATGTACGGTTATTTTATCCACCAAAACAGTACATTCCAATTCTCTACAAATTGCAGAGGCAATTCCTCTGCCTTGATAATCTTTATGCACATACAACCTATCTAGATATCCTGTTTTATCTATATCTCCAAAGCCAACTATCTTATCATCCTCCTCGGCAACTACCGAATGATGTTCCAATAATGTTGTATCCCATCTTTCCAGATCAACCACACCTGTTGCCCATACATCCAACTGTTCCTTTGTATAATCCTTTGCATTTATTGTATGAACTGTCTGATAAAACAAATCCGCCAAATGCACACAATCTGATGACTGGTATCTTCTAAGCTTCAATGCCTTCTTCCTCCCAAAATCTTATCTATAAGACTTCTTCTCTTGTCATGCTCCTTTTTTCTATCTTTCTCAGAATCTTTTTTCCTTTTTTCTTCTATCATGGTAGAATCCTTTTTATCTGAAATACGCGCTATCTCATATACTTCTATTTTATGTCCCAGCAATTCCATAATTTTTAACTCATCTTCGGCATCCAAAACAGCATTATGTACCTCACTGTAACGCCTGTTTTTAGTGAGCATTTTCAATACATCTTCAACGCCATATCCTCGTTTTAGCTTTCCTGTCTGAAAACAGTCAGCCGAGCTTGGTATCGCATTATTATATTGACGATACGCTGCCAGACGCATTATATCATACCATTCATACTTCGAATATTCCGGCAGATGTCTTTTATCAAAAGGTGCATTATATGCAAAAAGCTTTTTTACACCATAGGCATCCAGCCACTCTTTTATCTCCGTCAACGCTCGCTTTCTATTTGTGATACGGACTCCTTTTTTATCAAGCTGCAATTCACTGGCATACATTCCGCCCGCACGATATTCTGGATCGATTATATAATATCTTGCATCTATTTTCCTTTTTGTCTCTACATCCGCAACGACCACACCTATTGACATCACTTCATCGTTCCAGTTTGTCTCCGTATCAATCACGGCAAAATTATCTATTTTACCCCTCTTTCCATTTTTCTTATGTGTCTTTTTCAAATCTTCCATAGAAAACTCCTGCGATATTTCTTCTGGCGCATAATACTTTTCTATCATTCCCTTTGTCACTGTTTTTGTCACAATATCCAAAAAAATCCTTCTATCAGGCACCTTTATTTCATATAATGTATTATCCCGCGTGTTCCATAAAATTCCCTTTTTTAGATTCATCGCAACCATATAGACCGCACATTGCAAAAAATGTTCATGTGTCAATTCTGATACAAATTTTAATTCATACACCACATCATCCTTTACCACATCCGCAAATCCTTGTGCTGAAAACTGTAATCTTCCACCTTCCTTGCTAGAAAAATTAATTCCGCATCCAACCTGCGCATTCTCATCCGTCTGTAATCGTGTCTGCAATCGCGCCTTTATCCGTTCCCTCTGTTCTTTCTCTACAAATGGAGGAATCACTTGCGTTCTATATCGATTCTGCTTGGTCTCCAGCGAAACCAAAAATAAAATTTTATGATCCAAGGAGCTATCTCGTACTTCCTTTGTATAGAGTCGATTTAACTCAGGATTCAGACGCATCCACAATTTTATTTCTGCGTCAATTTCATAGCTTTCAAAAAACATTGCCTCCTGATAAATTCCAATACAGGGCGACAGATCAATTAAATCATCTGCACTTTTCACATAAATGAATGAATTATCTGTTTGCGGTAGCTTACGTATTTTTAACTGTGAAAAACATTCCTCCACATCCTCCTTATACTTAAAATCAAACATCTGACTTATATTCATATTGCCAAATTTTTGATTTGTCTCCACAAATGTAGAAAGTGTTTCTTCTGATAACATGGCATCTTCCGGCTTTACAAAAATAATATGCTCTTTCCCTCTGCTGGCGGCAACACAAAAAATATTTCTCAAAATTGTATAAGACTGCTGCGGTTTTCTTATTCTTGTCTCCCAATAGCTCTCCGTAAAATCAAAAATAACACAAATTTTCTTCTCCAATCCCTTGCTGCTGTCATAGGTTGTAAAGATTGCAGAATCCTCCTTTGGCTCTGTCTTTCCCATAGAATCCGTATCTGATATAGTCGCATACACGGTTTTTTTATTAAATGTATATGGATATTTTTCCTCCAAAATATTCAATATATCAGACATTGCCCCTGTTCTCGCTCCCAGACACAAAATATCTTCTGGATTCTGATCCGCCAAAAATGGGACAATTTCTTTCTTTGTCATCACTTCCACTTTACAGTTCTTATTCACCCCATAAATTGGTTTTCTCCACACTCTCCCAAGCATAGCTGCCAATCCCTCTGACAAGCGAAAACATTTTGTAAATCTTAACGCAATATACTCTTCCAAAAATTCCTCTATAAATACCTCAACACGCAACGTCGTTTTGTCGTATATTTTTTGTTCCATATCGCCAACAGCAACGATCTGTATATTTGGATTGCGCTCCTTTACCAACCACAATAAATCTGCCAATTCCTGCTCAATATCCTGATATTCATCAATAATTAACACATCATATTCTTCTATATAAGGTTTTTCTTTTATAAATCTCTGTATAATATCTGAGATTCCTACTGATATTCCACTTCTTTTTAAAACCATATAAGCAAATCCATGATAATTGGTCACTGTTACATTTCTCTTTTTTATCTTAGACTTTGCATCTATTTTTAAAAGCCTATTATATGTCAAATACAAAATTCTTTTTGTATTTGGCAACTGATTGCATAAATTTTGAATGGCCGTGGTTTTCCCACTGCCAATACAGGCATCTACAAGAATATTATTTCCCTGCAATGCCTTTTCTATAAATAGCTGCTGTTCACTGGACAGTTGTACTGTTAAAGCTCCTCCCATCTTAGGTTTTCTCCTCTTTCTACTTTTACTATTTATCCTAATTCTAGTATTTTCTTTATCTTAACTTTCATTATCTCTTCGCTTGCGTATTATCTGATGTCCTTTTATAATTTCCTGATACCGAAAACATTTCTCCTCATGGTCGTGAATAATTCCACATGCCTGAAGATGGGAGTAGACTGTTACTGAACCAAGATAGCGAAATCCCCGCTTTTTTAAATCTTTGCTGACCATATCGGAAAATCCATTCCTTGCCGGAAGATTTCCTTTTTGATGTCCCATATATAAAATAATTTTTCCTTTGGAAAATCCCCACAGATACTCACTGAAGGAACCAAATTCCTCCCGCACCTTCATAAAGCATTGTGCATTGTAAATCACGGCCTCTATTTTCCTCCGTGATCGTATCATTCCCTCTGTCTCCATAATTTTTAAAATATCTTCTTCTGTATAAGCTGCCACTTTCTGAAAATCGAACCCATCAAAGCATTTTCGAAATATCTCCCTTTTTTGAATCATCATATTCCAGTTCAATCCACACTGCATCACTTCCATCATCAAAAACTCAAATTGCTTTTTATCATCATATAGAGGAACGCCCCATTCCTCATCATGATATTTTACCATCTTTTCATTGCACAGGCACCATGCACACCGCTCCATACAAAGTCTCCCTCTGAATTTCAAACTTTTTTATCTAAAGTATACCTTATTATTTAAATAATATCAATGTTATTAATATAATATTGAGAAGAGAGCCGCTTATCCTTTCATCAAAAAATAAATTAAAAATAATAAAAAATATATCGATATTCACACAAATTTATACTATACTAGAATGTATCCTGCTAAATCGCTACAACAATGATCAAGGAGTAAAAAATTGAATGAGAATATTTTAATTGTGGATGATGAAAAAGAAATAGCGGATTTAATAGAGGTATATCTTAAAAACGACGGATATACCGTCTATAAATTCTATAATGGCATGGAAGCTTTGCAGTGCATAGAAAAACAGAATATAGATCTAGCAATCCTGGACGTAATGCTTCCCGATGTGGATGGTTTTCGTATTTGTCAGAAAATCCGAGAAAAATACTTTTATCCCATTATTATGCTTACAGCAAAGCTTGAGGACGGCGATAAAATAATGGGACTGACCATTGGCGCCGATGATTATATAACAAAACCATTTAATCCCTTAGAAGTAGTGGCTAGAGTGAAAACACAATTAAGACGATATACACGTTATAACAGCTTCGTTGAAAAAAGACCCTCTGAAATCCATGAATATGACATCAGAGGCTTGTTGATCAACAAAAATACACATACCTGTTTCTTATATGGGAAAAAATTACCGTTGACGCCGATTGAATTTTCTATTCTCTGGTATCTGTGCGAACACCAAGGCTCCGTTGTCCCGTCAGAGGAATTGTTTGAGGCAGTCTGGGGCGAAAAATACTTAAACAATAATAATACTGTTATGGCGCATATAGGCCGCCTGCGCGAAAAAATGAAAGAATCGGCAAAGAAACCGAAATTTATTATAAATGTGTGGGGAGTGGGATATATCATTGAAAAATAAAGCTTGGAAGCATATGGATGATTTCCGACAATTCAAAACTAAAATCTTTTTCCGAACGGTATGGATGATACTTGTATCCGTTGCATTTATTTATGGGCTATACTCTTTTGTGCTGCGTGGAAAATTTGCAAATTTTATGGTTTCTTTTTTTCAAAATATATTGCAAATTGACTTTGATATTGCATATAATTTGTACCAACAAATATTTCGTAATCATATGGATCTTATATTCCTCATTGGGATTTCACTTGTTTTTTTTATTGTATTTCGTATTTACCTAAATTGGTTTACAAAATATTTTATGGAAATCAATCAGGGCATTGATGTTTTAAGTAAAGAAGAAAACGAAGATATTTCTCTATCACCAGAGTTATCTGCCATTGAGAAAAAAATAAATACTATAAAACATTTGCTTGAAAAAAGGAAACTTGACACACAGCTTATGGAACAGCGCAAAAATGATTTGATCGTTTACCTTGCTCATGATTTAAAAACGCCCCTTGCCTCTGTTATTGGTTATTTGAATTTACTGCACGACGAAGGAAAGATATCCGATGAATTAAGAGAAAAATATCTTTCTATCTCATTAAATAAAGCAGAACATCTTGAGGATTTAATTAACGAATTTTTTGAGATAGCAAAATTTAACTTATCGCATATTACCCTACAATATACCCGGATAAATTTAACACGATTGTTTGAGATGCTTCTCTACGAGTTTCAACCACTGTTTAAAGAAAAACGGCTAACCTGCAAGCTTACTATTGCAGAGGACACTATGTTAAGATGCGATGCTAATAAAATGCAACGTGTATTTGATAACCTCTTGAAAAATGCTGTTATCTACAGCTTTGATGGCACGGAAATTGCTATTACAGTGACACAGCAGGACAAGCACTTAATGATTACATTTACCAATTATGGAGATACGATACCAGAAGAAAAATTGGAGCAACTGTTTGAGCAATTCTACAGGCTAGATACTTCAAGAAGTACCAAAAGTGGCGGTGCGGGACTGGGACTTGCCATCGCAAAGCAAATTGTTGAGCTTCACAATGGGACAATTACGGCAAAAAGCAACACAGAACAGATTGTATTTACAATCACTTTGCCGCTATCGTAGGTAAATCGTAAGTATTTTCGTAGCAAAATAATAGAATACTTTATGTATAAACAAATAAAGGGCACCTTTGTTCTTGGTACAATTATAATATCAAGACAGAGGTGCTTTTTCTTTTTGTCATAAAAAATAAAAGAGCTATCCTCTATAAAAATATAAAATTTGTCAAGCTAACGTAGAAAGAGGTGCATAAAATGCAGAAGAAAAAAATAGCAATTATATTTGGAGGCCATTCAACAGAGTATGAAATTTCATTACAGTCGGCATTTTCCGTTCTTGAACATATCAATACAGATAAATATGACATCCTTCCCATCGGAATTACCAGAGACGGAGAATGGTACCACTATATAGGAGATAAAAAGAAAATAGCAGATAATACATGGTTTAAGGATAATAAAAATCTATACCCTGTCGCAGTTTCTCAAAGTCGTTCTGTCAAAGGTTTTCTGGAATTTTTTTCTAATACATACAAAGTGATAACGGTGGACTTAGTATTTCCTGTACTACACGGCAAAAATGGTGAAGACGGCACATTGCAAGGCTTATTCGAATTGGCAGGAATACCAGTTATTGGCTGTAATACTCTGTCCTCCTCTCTTTGTATGGATAAGAACAGAGCGCATAAGCTTGTCAGCCTTGCAGGAATCGCTGTTCCTAGATCCGTCACCTTCCATCACTCTGAGAAAAAAACTGCCTTGCAAGAAATAAAAGAAACGCTTTCCTATCCGCTTTTTGTAAAGCCTGTTCGCGCAGGCTCATCCTTTGGAATAACAAAGATACTTAAAAAAGAAGAGCTTGCGGCTGCTGTTGCACTGGCATTTCAACACGATAACGAAGTTATTGTTGAGGAAGCAGTGGATGGTTTTGAAGTAGGCTGTGCTGTGCTTGGCATAGATAAGCTTACGGTTGGCAGAGTGGATGAGATTGAGCTATCAAATGGATTTTTTAATTATACAGAAAAATATACCCTAAAATCGTCAACGATCCATATGCCTGCAAGAATTGATAAAGATGTGGAAAAGCAGATACAAAAAACAGCTCAAATTATCTATCGTACCTTAGGATGCTCCGGTTTTGCCAGAGTGGACATGTTTTATACAACTTCTGGGAGAATTGTCTTTAACGAAGTGAATACCATTCCGGGCTTTACCACCCACAGTCGTTATCCCAATATGATGAAAGGAATTGGATTATCCTTTGAAGCCATGCTGGACAAGCTAATTCATTTATATTTAATATAACATATATTAAAAATCTATTGTTTATTTCTAATTTTGCTTATTTGGAGAAAAAATAACGATGAAAAATCAGGATTATACAGGCATTGACTATTTTCGTTTTATCGCTGCATTATTCATTATTGC
>CAMUFS010000109.1 GCA_947088195.1 uncultured Clostridia bacterium | reverse complement strand
CTTCCACGGAATCTCGTATTAAAGACTCAATTCTAGGAAGATTCTTTGTCCTTTCGCCCGGTTCGTATAGCATATACTTTGTTTCATAATCCAATCGATTCATTAAATCCCAAAATTGTTCCGCTTCATCCACGGATAGTTTTCTATATTCCATTTTCATATCCTCGCAAATCCCGATTAGTCCATATCTTTCCCGTTTTGATTATACCACTCATATCCTCTGTTTTCCACCGTTCTAATCAACAAATGTTTGTTAATGTTTTACTATGAAAAAGATACAATGATGTGGATAACCATTATAACACAAAGTAAAATTGCCAAATTTCGGTGCACTTGAAACCATTTAGCCTTTAATCTTGTTTTTGCATAAAATGTTCTTGCCAAAAGAAAAATAAATACTAAAAGAATCAATCCTGTTATGTTTTGAATGTTTACTGTCGGACTTTTAATAAAAGATATGACTCCATGTATTGTTGCAATTCCCATAACAGCAATTCCTAATGGCTTATGAATTTTTCTCAGTAACTGATTTATCTTTTTATTATTGGATATTCTACCAATATATTTAGCCAAAAGTATAGTACACACTACTAAAGAAATCCAACCAAGCCAATGATGTATCATAAGACCCCCTCCCGTTTTTGATTCATCTCCTAATCAAATTCCGAATTTATCTATATTTTTTATGTTTTAATTATATCACTCTCACGCTTTGCTTTCCACAAAAATATAGAGCATAGCAATCGCCACACCCCATATTTCTTACCATTCCAACCATTTTTCTATTTTATATTTCTGCCCTTTTAACTCATTCTGCTTCTCATACAGACTATTACCTACCTACAAAATATGGAAGCCTTAACAATTATTCGGGAATGTTTGTTATAATTAATTTTTCTTTAAGTATTGTATTTATCATTCCCGGATCGGCTTTTCCTTTTAATGCTTTCATTGTCTGCCCAACCAAAAATCCCATTACCTTTGTTTTTCCAGCATAATAATCTTTTACCGATTGCGGATTGGTTCTTATTATCTCCTCGATGGTGCTGTATAGCAATCCTTCATCCCTTACAACTGCCAAACCATTTTCGTTCACATATTGTTCTGGATCGACATCCTCTCTGAAAATATGTTCAAATACTTCTTTTGCCACAGTTCGGTTTATGCTGCTTGTATCTACAAGCTCGATAAGCTTTGACAGATGGACAGGTGAAAATGTAATATCCTCTGGCTCAAGTCCTGATTCTTTTAAAATGCGCATGGTCTCCACCATCAGCCAGTTGGAAACTTCCTTTGGCTTATGACAGAGTGCAATGGTATTTTCAAAAATATCTGCTAGTTTTTTGGAGGAAGTTAAAAGATTAATGTCATATTCTGGTATATTGTATTCTTTTTTGTAGCGTAAACGTTTTTCATCACGCAGTTCAGGCTGGTTCTGTTTTACTTGAGCCAGCCACGCTTCACTTATGATCACTGGTACTAGATCTGGTTCTGGGAAATAGCGGTAATCCTTTGCATCCTCCTTAGAGCGCATGGTATAGGAATCCTCTTTGTTATCATCCCAGCGTCTTGTCTCCTGTATCACCTGTTTTCCTTCCTCGATAAGCGCTATCTGGCGCTCCTTCTCTTTCTCTATCGCTCTGGCGATCGCTTTAAAGGAATTGAGATTTTTCATCTCTGTTCTGATTCCAAATTTCTCTGCCCCTTGTTCTCTGACAGACAAATTCACATCTACTCTCATGGAGCCTTCCTGAAGCTTGCAATCAGAGGCCCCTAGATACTGGATTATCAATCTTAGTTTATCCAGATAAGCAATCACCTCATCTGTGGAGCGCATGTCTGGCTCAGATACAATCTCAATAAGCGGCACGCCACTTCTATTATAGTCTACGAATGAACAATCCTCCCCCTCATCATGAACCAATTTTCCTGCATCCTCCTCCATGAATCTCATGGATGCCAATCCACTTTTTTCCTGACGCTGTCTCTATCTCAATTCCTCCATTATGGCAGATGGGCAGATAGAGCTGTGAAATCTGATAATTCTGCGGATTATCGGGATAGAAGTAATTCTTTCTGTCAAATTTACAATATTGGTTAATCTCACAGTTTGTCGCAAGTCCCACTGCCATGGCATATTCCACCACCTGTTTATTTAACACAGGCAGAGAGCCGGGCATACCAGTGCAGACTGGACAGGTATGTGTATTTGGCAAACTGCCAAATTCTGTTGAACACCCACAGAAGATTTTTGTCTTTGTGGCAAGCTCTACATGAACTTCCAAGCCAATCACCATCTCATATTGTTTATTCATCCCGGCTCACTCCTTTCTCACATATGGGACATCTCTGATAACCTCTTATTTGCTCTAAGGCATATGCCGCACGGATAATTGTTTTCTCTTGAAAGCAGTTGCCAAGAAATTGTACACCAATAGGAAGTCCTTTTGTATCTGTTCCACATGGCACACTAACTCCCGGCAGCCCGACAAGATTAGCTGAGATGGTGTAAATATCTCCCAGATACATCTGAATGGGATCTTGTAAGCTCTTTCCTATCTCTGGCGCAGTTGTCGGAGCTACAGGGGCAAGAATTACATCATAGTTGCCAAAGGCTTTGTCAAATGCTTGTTTTATTAATGCTTTTGTTTTTAATGCCTTGTTATAATAGGCGTCATAGTAGCCAGAGCTCAGCACAAAGGAACCTAACATAATTCTTCTTTTTACCTCCCATCCAAAGCCTTCGGAACGAGTTTTTTTGTACATATTGTGCAGCCCTTTATATTCCTTGGCACGATAGCCATATTTTACCCCATCAAACCGTGCCAAATTAGAACTTGCTTCTGCTGACGCAATAATATAGTAGGCAGGAATGGCATACTCGACAAGACCAAGGTCAAAATCCTCCACAATCGCGCCCTTTCTCTTAAGCTCCTCCGCTGCAAGCAACACTGCCTGTTTTACCTCATAATCAAGACCATCTATGAAATAATCTCTTGGTATTCCAATGCGCAGGCCCTTTACATCATCCACCAGTGCGGAAGTAAAATCATAGCTCTCGCGCTTTACTGAGGTGCTGTCCTTGGGATCGTGCCCTGCTATTATCTCCAATATTGTCGCGCAGTCGGTGATGTCCTTCGCAATCGGTCCTATTTGATCCAGTGAAGAGCCGTAGGCAATCAATCCATAGCGGGAAATGGTTCCATAAGTAGGCTTCAGACCTGTTACCCCACAGAAGGCACTGGGTTGTCGAATAGATCCTCCTGTATCAGAGCCAATGGCAAAAGAACATTCCTCTGCTGCCACTGCTGCACAAGAGCCTCCAGAAGAGCCTCCCGGAACATGTGTGGTGTTCCATGGATTTCTGGTAATCCCGCAGGCGGAGGTTTCTGTTGTGCTCCCCATGGCAAATTCATCCATATTTGTTTTTCCAATTACCACGGCACCTGCCTGCAAAAGCTTATTCACTGCCTCCGCCGTGTATGTTGGCACAAATCCCTCCAAAATCCTTGAACTGCAGGTTGTGGGAAGCCCCTCTACACAGATATTATCCTTAACAGCAATCGGAACACCCGCAAGAGGACCTGTTAACTTTCCCTCAGCCATAAAACGCTGCACTTGTTCCGCCCTTTCAAGCGCTGCAGCCTTCTCTACTGTCACAAAGCTGTTAAGCGTGTCTTCCACCCTTTCTATCTGTGCAAAAGCTGCCTCCACAGCCTCTCTGACACTAACCTCACCTTTGCTCAGCTTTCTGCCAAGCTCAGTTGCTGTTAGCTGCATCAATTCCATCCTTCTTCCTCCCTTCCTACTCTACTGTCTTAGGAACTACAAAACATCCATCTCTCTTTACAGGCGCATTGGCAAGGATCGCTGTTCTCTCGTCCATATTTACGACAACATCCTCACGGAACACATTACTCACGGAAAATACATGTGACATTGGCTCCACTCCATCCGTATCCAACTCATTTAATTTATCTATATATTCCAACATCTTTGCCATATCCTGCCTTGCCTGAGCCTTTTCCTCTTCCGAAAGCTCCAATTTTGCCAGAATCCCGACATATTCTATGATCTCATTTGTTATTTTCTCAGTCATAGAACCACTCCTCTCCCTTTATCCTATTTTCAAAAATTTACTCCATCAATATCTCAGACAATTCTCCCTCTGTCGCTACCACAAGCTGATGCAGTGCTCTGGTCGCCGCCACATACAATAATTTAACATTGGCATCATTGCAAGGATATTTTTCTCTTGTTGGGTCCCACAAAAATACGGTATCAAATTCTAAACCCTTTGTAAGCACAACAGGGAGCACCATCACTCCAGTGACAAATGCCGCATCCTCCGCATCTGTCTGCTCCACAGCAATCTGCTTAGACAACATCTCTCTTACCCTTGTACTCTCCGCCTGATCCCTGCAAATCACAGCGATTGTCTCATACCCCTCCCTTTGCCACTCCTCTATCTTCTTAACACAGCATCCCAAAAGCTCTCCTTCTGAAATATCACATAAAATCTCTGGTCTTTTTCCATGGCGGATAATTGGCTCAATCGGATAACTTGCAAACGATCCATGCTTTAAAATAGCTTGTGCATACTCTGATATTTCAATGGTATTTCTATAACTTTTCGCCAAGACATAGAAGAAATCTCTCTCTGGCGAAAAAATCTGTTCCTTCAGCACCTCCCAGTCATTCATGCCCGAAGAATAATTAATATTCTGTGATACATCTCCCATAATGGTATAGGTTGCTCTTGAGAGAATTTCCCTCATCACTCCAAAAATAAAGCTGCCAAAATCCTGTGCCTCGTCAATCACAATATGCTTTACCTCATCATTCTCCTCCATACCTTTAATTCTATGCTTCATATAAACCAAAGCCGCCAGATCGTATACATCAAGCTCCTTTCTTGAAAGCCTCAGCAAAAGTGCATCGAGCTCTTTGCTGTATTCTTTCTTTTCCTTGGATAAGTCTTCCACAAATTCCATATAATGCTCCAAAATGGGTGTCTTCCATACACGATTGCCAAAATAATTCTTGTATTTTTTGCTCTCTGCGCGAATGACTCCCGGCTCTGCGGACATAATCTGCAGATAATCCCTCACTTTGATCAAAACTCTTTTATTTAACATCTCAATCTTATCTTGTATGGAATACCGCGTATTATTATCAAGAAAAGCCTGTATGGCATCCTCTGCATATACCACCTCATCCCAACAAAGCACCGCTTCAGCCCGTATGCTTCTTTTCTCTAGCCGTCTCAAATATTCTTTTATACTATTCAGCCAGTCAAGAGAACCCTTGAAGCGCTGAAGCTGTCCAAGAATCTGCTCCTCCTCTCCCGGTTCCTTTCTCAACACCTTATAGCTTTTCTCCTTAAAGTCCTTGTCCAATAGCCAGATAAAAAAATCCTCCATCACCATTTGATTAATGCCTCTCACATCCAGATCTGGAAGCACACCTGTAATATAATTTAACAACATCTTATTGCTGCCAATTACAAAAAACTCTTTCGGACTCAATCGATCTGCATAATTATACAGAATATAAGAAATTCGATGCATCGCCACGGTTGTCTTACCGCTTCCCGCCACCCCTTGAACCACCATATTCCGATAAGGCGTTTCACGGATAATATCATTCTGCTCCTTTTGAATGGTTGCAATAATCTCTCCCAAAACCGCTTCCTTATTTTTGCCAAGATATTTTGTCAAAAGCTCATCGTTTGCAATTACTTCCGCATCATAATAATCAATCAGCTTTCTCTGTGCAATCTCATAGGTACGTTTTCTATCTAGCGTAACATCTCTCTTCTCCTGTTCTGGCACATGATAAAAGCTCTCCCCCACCTGACTTTCATAATAAATACTGGAGACTGGTGCACGCCAGTCAATAATAAAAGGCTCCGTCCCATCCTTTACCACACCATTTTTCCCAATATATAAAGTATACTTTCTTTTATCCTCCTTATCAACATAATCCACGCGCCCAAAATAAGGCTTTTCCAAAGCTCTTTCATTCTTTAAAAGAGAATTGTCCACCTGCTCCTTCATAGCAATATCTATAACCAGAGTATTGTGCAGCTCAGGATTATCAGACTGATAATGAGTATATAAAACCTTGATCTCCGCGCCTAACTGATCGGACTGCTTTTGGTATTTATCCACATTACTCTGTATAATTTCCTGACAAATTGCAAGGAAGCCTTCTTCTGCCTCTCTGTCACTTTCTCTATACTCATTCATAACCTTACCCTCCTTTACACAAGACAAGTTTAACATGCAGAAAAAAAATTACTAGACTTTTCTTTCTTATTGTGATATACTAGATAATGTATCTCACCCAAAAAGCGGTTGACAGTTTTATGTCAACCGTTTTTTGCTTTTTTTCTCTGTTTACGATCCTGTTGAGGTGTAATGTCTCACCCCAATTTTCCACAATATCCAGCTTGGTATTAAAAACAAAAATCCTGCAAGCGGGCAGAGTCCAACTATCGCTCTACTGTCTCTATCTGTGAGATAAAGCAATGGATAGTATTGCACCATCGCTAAAGGAACCAGAAAAGTAAAAAACTTTAGCACTGCATTTCCATAGATGCCAAGTGGGTATCTTCCCAATTCCCTGCCACCATCTGTAAAAATATTCATAAATTCCAGTCCTTCTGTTGTAAAAAAACAAAAGGATGCATAAATAAGAAATAATCCAGAGAACAGAACCGTACCACCAGCGGTCATCAGCACGACTACCACTACTTTGTATACAGTCCAATGAATCTCACTTGTCAAAACCACATACAGCATCATAATAAATGCCTGTACAAGCTTTCCCACTCTAGTAAATTCTACCTTAGTGGCAAGCACTTGAAAAATCTCATTCCTTGGCCTTACCATAATCCGGTCAAATTCCCCATGAGAAATCATGGATGCAAAAGTATCAAACCCTCTGGCAAACATCTCAGCAAGCGAAAAGGAGCATAACACAACACTATAACCAAGCAACACTTCCTGATAACTAAAATCTTTCACAGAATCAAATCTCAAAAACATAAAATAAATTCCAAAAAATGCTGTGATTGTCATAATTACCTGCCCTATCATTGTCAGGAAAAAAGACATTTTATGCTGCATCACACTTTTCATATGTATACTAAAATATTGTAGATATAGCTTCATGTATCCTCATCCTCCCTGTACCACAACCTGTTTCAGTGCTCTCTGCATCCACGCCCTTCCAACACAGATCAGTACCACCAGCCAGAATACTTGCAAAAGAATAGCACGCATCGCCTCTATCCCCGCAATGTCACCACCATAAATACGCAGAGGAACATTCTCCAAAGCAGCAAAGGGAAGGAGCTCCACCACCTGCCTCAATCCATCTGGCAAGAATGGAATTGGTATTATAGAACCACTGAACATTTCCACAATGGCTATACAAAATATTTTCATACCCTGCATAGAAAGCATATAAAAAGTACTGATATATATTATCATCACAAAAGCTATTACATTGAAAAATCCTGCTATTCCAGCTAGAAAAAATAATACCGCCGCCTCAGGGGAGGCTGGAAGTCCCAGACCATATGGCTTAGGAATAAATATGGCGACAACAAAAATTGGCACACAGCGAAGCAAGGCCCTAGATAATCGCGTCCCCACATTTCTAAAAAACCACATAAAATACAGATCACAGGGACGACATAGCTCATACGCGACATCTCCCTTTGTAATCGATTGGAAAATGTCATTTTCAAACATTCCCACCGAAAATAAGGCCAAAAACCCTTGCTGCAGCCAAATATAGCTCGACAATGCCTGCATCTCCATGGGAAATGTTGCCTGATTTTCCAGATAAAAGCAACGATAAATCAAGATTTCCATTCCTCCCCATGCATATTGGGTTATAATTCCTGCTAAAGCTGCAACCCGGTATTGAATACCCGCCATAAATTTCATACGAAAAAAACTAAGATATTTCTTCATTCCACACCTCCTATGAAATCTGATAACGCTGATAAAGCAGAGCCATCATTTCATCTAATCCCTCCTCATTCGGAAACTGCTGTTTTAATTCAGAAAGAGAACCATCTGATAGAATTTTCCCTTTGCCAATCAAAATAATGCGCTTTGCCAGTGCCTCAATATCCTGCATATCATGGGTGGTAAGAATCACAGTTGTTTTCTTTGTCTCATTTAATTTTAAAATAAATTCTCTCACTGCAAGCTTTGATACTGCATCCAGACCAATAGTTGGCTCATCCAAAAATAAAATCTTGGGACTGTGAAGCAAAGACGCCGCTATCTCACAGCGCATACGCTGTCCTAAAGATAACTGTCTTGCCGGAGTCCGAACAATCTGTGATAGATTTAGAAGCTCGATAAGCTCCTCCATATTGGATTGAAATAGTGCCTCTGGTATGGAATAAATGTCCTTTAGAAGACAAAAAGAATCAATAATGGGCACGTCCCACCATAGCTGCGTGCGCTGCCCGAACACCACGCCTATTTCTCTTACATGTTCCTTGCGCTGTTTCCATGGAATCCGCCCGTTAATTATCACAGTTCCCTCCTCTGGTGTTAGAATTCCGCTTAAAATCTTGATGGTACTGCTCTTACCGGCTCCATTTGGCCCGATATAGCCCACCATCTCCCCATCTGGAATCACAAAGGAGATCTGGTTCAATGCCTGCACAATCTCATACTCCCTGTGCCACAAAGACTTTACAGCTTCCTTCCAACCTGCATCCCGCCGTGTTACGCGAAATGATTTTGATACACATTCTACTTGAATCATAGAACTTCTCCCTTCTGTAGTTTTCTGTGGCAGTATACTGCTCCTATGCAATATACCAACAACCATTATATTGTAGTTTAGCTTTGTTATTTTTCAAGATAACTATACTTTATACGAAATATTTTTATAGGTTATTTATAGCTATGGGTTGGTAAGTCATATTTAAAAAGGGGCCGCCCAGAGAATGGCCTATGGTCCTCTGTCACCCCGCTCCCGCTTAGTTCAAAACGTAGCGGATGCTAAACTCGTGAGAAACCTCGTTAAGCACC
>CAMUFS010000108.1 GCA_947088195.1 uncultured Clostridia bacterium | reverse complement strand
CCGCGATCACAAGCTTTTTAAAAAATCCCCATAAAATACGCTCAAGACCAAACACTACCTGTTTTTTATCAAAGGAATGAGCCATAAACAGGGTTTTCGACAAATCTCCAAAACGGCTGATGGGTCCCTGTATAAGCTGGGGGAAAAATGAGACGAACAACGCAAATTTCCCCAAATTTTTCTCTGGCTCACAAGTTCCTCTGTACACATCAATCAAATATCCCATACTTTGAAAGGTATAGAAAGAGATTCCCATGGGAAGCGCCAAGCTTAAAAAATCAAGTGGCGTCCTGCCCGCCAGATTTAAAAAATAATTGATGTTAGAGATAGCAAAATTTGTGTACTTCACAACAGCGAGAATACCAAAGTTAAAGAAAAGACAAAGAAGAAGCCAGATTCTCTGCTTCTTCTTTTCCTCCTGCTTATGAGACTTTTTCTCCTCCTTTGTCATCTCAGCCTTATGAAGCTTTCTGTATCCTGTATATTGTTGTTTTACCTGTTCCATTCGAAGCCCGGCATACCATGTGGAAAGAGTAGTCACTCCTATATAGATAAGAAACTGCAGCCCGGCAACGGCGTAGAAAAAATAACTCGCCACAAGAAGCAGCCCCCACTGGTATTTTGCTGGTATCCTATAATATAGAAGAAACAGGACAATCAGAAAACCAATAAAGCAATATGACGTAAATAACATAATTTCTAATCCTCATCCTCAAGGCTTTCTATCAAAGCGTAAATTGTCTCTGCTGAATTGAAATTCTCTGGTATAATTGCCTCCGCCGGAATCCTCACATCAAACGTATTGCTGATCTCAGACACCAGCTCCACAATATCAAAAGAATCAAGTATCTTGTCATCAATCAGCGTATCACAAAGCTCAAAGTCCACATCGGGATGCATTTCCTGTAAAATCTCTAATAATTCATCCATTTACTTATTTCTCCTTTTTCTTATTTATTTGCTGAATATAGTTCCGCTCCAGCGACACCCTGTCAAGCTTTCCATTTGGCGTAAGAGGCAGCGTCTCCAGCTTTCTCACTCTATTTGGCACCATATAACGGGGCAGCGTCTCTTTTAAGCGCGCGATCACATCCCCTCGCTCTAATTCGCCTGTGTAAAACAGAATAATCTTCTCCTGTTCCCTGTGGTAAATACAGCAGACATTCCTTATCTTTTCCATTCTCGCCACACACGCCTCAATCTCCCCAAGCTCAATTCTATGCCCCATATGCTTGATCTGGTAATCTCTGCGTGATACAAACATAAGCTCCCCTTCTGGGTTATATTTTCCAATATCTCCCGTGCGGTAAATAATATCAGGATAAGCCGTATTAAGCGGATTTTGGACAAATGCCTCCCCGGTACGCTTAAAATCATTATAATAGCCAAGAGTGACTGCTGTGCCGCGAATACAGATCTCGCCTTCCTCCCCCTCAGCCGCCAGCGTCTGATCCTCCTTTAAAAGCAAAATCTGTGTATTCTCAAAGGGTTTTCCTATGGGAATCACCTCATCTGGCTCAAACCTACGATCTGCCCTGTAATAGCAGCTCATTCCCGTTGCCTCTGTAGGACCGTAGAGATTGACAAAAGAAGCCTCTGGAAGCGCATCCTTCCACATATTAAACTGGCGCACAGGAAAAACCTCACTGCCAAAAGCGACGGTGTGAAGATACTCTGGTTTCTTTGTGTCAAAAACTCCAAAACCAGATATCATGGTCAGCGCTGATACTACCCAGCAGACAGTATTAATTTTATATTGATTTAAAAAATCTACTAACTTAACCGGAAAGCTAAATAACTCCTTTGGAATAATATAGGTAGTAGCCCCAAATTTTGCAGTTGGATAAATCTCCTTCAAGCATGCATCAAAATAAAAAGGGGACTGATTTCCAAAAACTGTATCTTCCGAAAAGCCAAGCACCTTAGAAAGCTGCTCAATATAATCAATCACCGAGCGATGACAGGCAGCAACACCCTTTGGAATACCTGTGGAGCCTGAAGTGAATACAATATAAATGGGATCAATATCCAAGGCATTCTTCCTAATATCCAAAAGCAGCTTCTCATCCTCCGCCTCCCCACAAATCTCCTCATACTGGTAAATATTGCCCTTATAAGGCATCTGCTCCGCTGCCTTTCTTGTCTCCATATCACATATCATCGCCCTTGGATTTAAGTTTTCAAAAATCAGCGCAATCCGGTGTGCCGGCATCTCTTCATCAATCGGCACATAAAAGCATCCCGCATAAATAGTGCCAAAAAATGCTGTCACTGTGCAAGGACTCTTTCTCATAAAAATAACCACTGGCTCTCTTCTATGCCCCTGTCTGCCAAGAAAGCTTCCAATCGCTCTTGATCGATCACTGACTTCACGAAAATTCAGACTCTCTCTCTCATCCACATAGGCAGGCTTATCTGGCAAACGCTGCACTGTCTCTTCCAGATATTCCAATACATTTGTCTGCATACTTTTCCTCACACTTCTCTCTACTGCGGATTGTTTTCTGTTGCATTAGATGTTTGTGCTCCTTCTGGCGCACCATCTATCCCCGGCTGGCCCGTTGGCGTTCCTTCCATTCCCGGCAAAGCCCCTGTTTCTGGCACATTCATTGAAGGTTGGCCATTCTCTGCTTGCCCACTCTCCAATGTCCCATCTACACCTGCCTGTTGACCTTCTGGTACCCCTGCCTCCGGCTGAGCCCCTTCTGGTACTCCCACCTCTGGCTGCGCTCCCTCTGGCACTCCCGCTTCTGATGGCTGACCTTCCTCCGGTGCCCCTACCACTGGCTGCTCAGGTACTCCTTCTGGCAGCTGTCCTTCTTCTAATGCTCCTTCTTCTCCCGGCTGCTGTCCTTCTGCTCCCTGTGATTCACTCTCTGTCCCCGTACTTCCTGCACATGGTGGATACTGGCTCTCATCATATACATAATAATCTGGACGGTTCATCGCATTTGTCGTGTATGTTATTAGCTCCTCTGTCGTCTTCATAAAAGCCTCAAAGCCATCTGCACGATACAGATTAGAATCACAATGGTACCATCCCTCACCAAAGTTTACATAGTTCCAATAATGATGCAGATATCCAGCCGTTCTTGTCACCTTCATCGCCTGAAAACCTGCCCGGTTATACAACATATGCGCAACGGCACAAAATGTAAAACAATCGCCTGCCCGATACCGTAATCCCTGATAAGCTCCCGCCACAATATCAGAGGGGTCGGTATGTCCTGTATATGCAATATTCTTCTTTGTCCAGCTATAAATTGCATATGCCTTATCCCTGTTTGACATGCCATCCGACAATATCTCCGCCAATACCTTATCCGCAAGCTGATCCACCATCTCCTGTGTTGCGGCAACCTTTTCCATCACCTTGACAAAGATCGTCTCCTCTGTGACATTTCCTGCCTTATCCTCCGCGCGGTAAGTAACATGATACGTTCCCACTTTATCTCGATTTACTTGGCTGCTGTCTATCGTCAGCTTAGGATTTTCATCATGATTATCTGTCACCTTTACATTCTTTCGATAAAGAATCGTATCGCCGGCAAATACCGTCATATTATAGACACCAGACATCTTTGGGGCTTCCTCATCATGCATTAAAATCAGCTTAGACGTAAGCACTGTCTGATTTCCTCCCTCATCCGTTAAGCAGACTGACACTTCCTGCTCCTCCTCAAAAAGTGTCATATCTGGCATGGTCTGAAAGCTTACGGTAATCTCTGTGTCATCCTGCATAGATTCCACAAATTCTTCCGGCTTAAGCTCCTCCTCATCCCACCATGTCACGCTTTCCTTTGCTGTCCCCACCGGCGGAGTGACATCGATATAAATTGACTCTGTCTCTGTCGGTTTCTCCTGTGTTGGTTTTTGTGTAGGCAGCTCCGTCTGCGATGGCATCACAGTTGTCTCTATTTCTTTAAATGCTGCCTCTCCTCTCCCAATTCCTCCTGTTACAATACAAACCAGAGCTAACAGAAACACTGTTACTGCAGCCACACTGCTAACCATAAATTGTCTTCTTAACCGGCGTTTCCGCCTATTTCTCGCGCCTGTTTTCTTTCCTGTTTTGTTATCAGACATTGGTACTCTCCCTTCAAACATGCTTCACTGAGCAGCACAGATTTCCTTGCTAAGACCTCCATAGCATCCAGATAACCGGCGCCTAGATAGCCCTCCCGCTTGATCAGGGAAAGCTCTGTACAGCCCAAAATAATACATTCTGCGCCGCCCTCCTTAAGATATCTACTCACTCTGTCAAACTTATCCATCTCCACTGGCCTGCCCGCCTTCACATCCTGATAGATCAAATCCATCACATAGCTCTGATGCTCTTTATCTGGCAATATCCCCTCAATTCCCCACTTTAAAAGCTCTCTCTGAAACAGACCTGCATTCACTGTCCCATCTGTCGCCATAATTCCTGCCTTTCTGATCCCATAATAGGACAGATGCTTGGCAGTTTCCTCCACAATATGTATAATCGGCACTTGGATCGCCCCGGCAAGCTCTTTGTGAAAATAATGAGCTGTAATACAGGGAATCGCAATATGCTCTGCCCCCAGCTTAGCAAGCTGCTGTCCCATCGCTATCATGGCAGGCAGCGGGCTCTCTTTGGTATTTCCCACAATATAGCTTGTCCTGTCCGGCACGGAGGGATAATTCAATATTATCATCTCCACATGCTCCTGATCGGACACTGCCTGTGTCATACGAACCACCAGCTCAAAAAAATAAGCTGTCGCAAGTGGTCCCAACCCTCCGATCACACCTAAACGTTTCACACAAACTCCTATCTGCCTGATCCGACAGGCAATATATCAAGATCATGAAATAATAATTTCACACTACATACTTTAACAATCCGTCTATAAAAAGTCAAGTATCTGTCCAAATTTTCGAAAAAGATCCACATAGCCAGCGCTGCTATTATTCTCTGTCGCTCACACCCACATTTAAGAATAATAACAGAACTGGCTATTCTACTTTTTTTGATATTTTACGAACATCATTATTAGACATTCATTTCTACATTCTTATTTGGAATAAAATTTAACAATTCCATCCAGCTTTGCACTCATATTGATTAAAAGCATATCTGCCAATGTGAGCGCTGCCATACTCTCCACCACTACCACCGCTCTTGGCACAATAATCGGATCATGCCTCCCCTTTATACTAATCTCAATATTTTCTCCTGACTGATTTATAGTATTCTGAAGCTTTGCAATAGAAGGGGTTGGCTTTACCGCCGCTCGAAATACTATCTCACTCCCATCACTGATGCCTCCATAGATGCCCCCACCATGATTGGAACATTTCTTTATTGTGCCATCCTTCTCATAATAAAAGCTATCATTATTTTCAGAGCCAAAGGCATCTGCTGATGCAAAGCCATCTCCCACCTCAAAGCCTTTTATTGCCCCAATAGACAGTACAGCCTTTCCCAAATTTGCGCTAAGCTTTTCAAATACAGGTTCTCCTATACCAGATGGAAGCCCGCTAATTCGACATTCTATCACACCTCCCACAGAATCGTGTTCTTTTAGCTTTTCCTCCAGCAATTTCTCCACTTGCTCTGCTGCCTGTGCATCTGGCATACAAACTGGATTTCGGAAAATCTCCTCTTTATCAAAATTACTATCAGAGATCTCAATTCCTCCTATTTTTCTGCTGTATGTGGTAATCTCTATACCAAGCTCCTTTAGAAGCTTACACGCAACTGCTCCTGATGCCACTCGTCCTATTGTCTCTCTGCCGGAAGAACGCCCACCGCCACGGTAATCACGAAAACCATACTTTTTATCATATGTGTAATCTGCATGTCCCGGACGATAATAGCTTGCTATCTCTGAATAATCCTTCGAGCGTTGCGATTTATTATAAACCAGCATAGAAATTGGTGTTCCAGTTGTCCTTCCCTCAAATACCCCCGACAAAATCTCCACCACGTCATCTTCCTTCCTCGGCGTCGCAAAACGGTTCTGTCCCGGCTTTCTTCTATCCAAATATCTCTGAATATCTTCTTCTATTAAAGAAAGTCCGGCTGGACAACCATCCACCACAACCCCCAGCCCCGCTCCATGGGACTCTCCCCATGTAGAAACTCGAAATAATGTACCATATATAGAGCCAGACATTTTATCCCTCCTTCTGTATTCCATCCATTTATTTTAAATCTACCCATCTACACTTTTACAGCTTACCTAATTAAACATCCTTCTCTCTTATGGTACCATCTCGGTAAGCACTGAGCAGATTGGTCAGATCCACAATACTCTCCTCAATATCTTTTCCAATATCTGTGTCAGCAACACTCCGTCTTCTGGACACCTGTTCCACTAATACCGTGTCTGAATGAATATCACTCTCCCGCTCTATCGCCATCTCTTTGGACTCAAATGGCTCATGTGATACCAGACGCAATCCATAAGAATTATAGATTAAGGTATATCCTGCAATTCCCGTTTTTTTCTGATATGCCTTGGATAATCCACCATCAATAATCAAAACCTTACCATTGCAGCGCACCGGCGTCTCTCCTTTTTTGAGCTCAACTGGCATATGCCCATTAATAATATGCGAATCTGTTGTATTAAGCCCAAACTCACGGAGAATATGATTGACCACTGTCTCATTTTCAATTAATTTATAATAATCATTCTTCTTCTCATTTTGGACAGACTTATCTTCAATAAAATACCGCTCAAATGTGGCCATCTTCTCTTTTCCATAAACAGGTGAATTTTCATTTGACCAGATATACCACATAATATCCATGCCATATTCCTTCTCTGCACCTGCCTCCCGATAATATCCCTTTCTTGCAAGAGATTCCAGCACATCATACAGACCTTTTCCACTGTACTCCCTGCCACCTAACGTCACCTTGCGAAAGCTTCCATCCTCATTGAGCGGGATACAGCCATGATACAAAAGATTAGAATTATAGACCAGATATAAGCTGCCCTTGGAAAACAAAAAACGTACATGCTTTTGAAGCTTTTCACAACCCAGAAAAGCCACGCGCAAGCGCTCCACCACATTTTCCTCATCTGGCGTCAGACGATATGGATCTGCCGGATCAATCGTTGGAAAGTGCACATCCTTCAGCTTATACTCTCTTCCATCGATCTTTATCGTTCCCTTTTCATAATCAATCTTATCTAAAAGCAACCGAGACTGCATATGAAATTCTGGGCGCCTTTTGATAAGCTGCCCCTCCAGCTTAAACTGAATCACTGTGATCGCTTTATGCATCTTTTTATCTAGTTCCAGATCGTGAATATTATAAATATCTTTATTGTATTTAATATCAAAGCACCCACATGGATCATCTGCATATGTCTCCATCGCAAAAGTCGCAAGCGGAATTAAATTAATGCCATACCCCTCTTCGAGCGTATCCAAATTCCCATAGCGCGCAGAGATGCGAATTACATTGGCAATGCAAGCTGTGTTGCCCGCAGCGGCCCCCATCCACTCAATATCATGATTTCCCCACTGAATATCTACCGAGTGATAATTCATCAAAGTATCCATAATAATATGAGCACCAGGTCCCCGATCAAAAATATCCCCCACAATATGCAGATGATCCACCACAAGACGTTGAATCAACAAACAAAATGCCACAATACATTCCTTTGCCCTCCCTGTGCGGATAATGGCAAGAATAATTTGATTGTAATATGCCTCCTTATCATGCACCTCTTCCTTCTCGTGAATCAATTCCTCAATAATATAGGCAAAATCTGCCGGAAGTGCTTTTTTTACCTTAGAACGTGTATACTTGGATGTGACGCGCTTACAGATCTGAATCAAACGATGAAGGGTGATCTTATACCAATCATCCAGATTTTCCTCCTCCTTTAGCACTATCTCTAACTTTTCCTCAGGATAATAGATAAGAGTTGCCAATGCCCGCTTATCTTTTAATGTAATGGTATTCCCAAACTCCTCCTCAATCTTTCTCTTCACGGAGCCAGAACCATTTTTTAAAATATGGAGAAATTGTTCATACTCTCCATGTATATCCGTCAAAAAATGTTCTGTTCCCTTTGGGAGATTTAAGATCGATGCCAAATTAATGATCTCCGTCGACGCCTTTGCGATCGTGGGATACTGCCTTGCAATGCTTTTGAGATATTTAAAATATTGTTCGTCCATTGTTTCCCTCTCTTCCCTGATGCATAATTTTCCTATTAGAGTATACCACACTTTTGCACATATTTCCTCTATTTTTTGCAATACTATGTCTCATGAAGATTTCAGCCAACAATTTTATTCGATGCGGCCTGACTGGTTGGTGTCTGGAAGTGTTCTGGACAGGACTTGGCTCCCTTTTAAGCTCTGATCGAAAGATGATTGGAACCACTTCCCTTATTATGTTTCCCATCTATGGAATGGCCGCTTTATTTCAGCCTATATACCAAATTATCAAGAACCGGAATATGCTATTTCGGGGAGGTGTCTACACATTTTTTATCTTTACTGCAGAATACCTTTCCGGTTCTTTGTTACGTTTTTTTCATATGTGCCCATGGGATTATAGCGGAAGCCGATTTGCCATACAAGGACTGATTCGACTAGACTATGCGCCAGCATGGTTTATCACTGGATTACTGATGGAACGAATTGTGCGCGGCGGTACGTCTGTGACAAAGCTGCATTAATATTACTGTGAACGTTTCTCAGTAATTGCCAAAATTTAATAAATAAAATAGATTTTATATAATCATTTTTAAGAAAAGGGCCGCACAGAGAGCGGCCCCTCTCAAACATAATACAATAAATTCTTAACGTATATCTTAGATCTAAAATTTATCCTAAAAAAAGAACGTCAAAATCCTCTTTCCTTTCTTCTTATTTCAGTATATAATGAACATACATATTTTTGAAGAAAGGTAAAAAGATGATTTCACCTATATCACAACCAAAAATTTTGACTGAAAATGATAAGAAGCTTATTTCTATTATAAAATCTTTACCCGATAATTTTTGGGATTTTAAAGAGAATGATGTAAGGGAATATACTCATGGGTTACATAACTATCCGGCAATGATGGTATGCCCAATTAGCAGAAACATCATTCGTATTATCAATAGCATTTCTAGTGTAAATTCCATATTTGATCCATTTATGGGTTCTGGTACAGTTTTAGTAGAAGGAATGTTATC
>CAMUFS010000107.1 GCA_947088195.1 uncultured Clostridia bacterium | reverse complement strand
GTTATCAGCCGGGTGTGTTCTGCAGATACCATCACGGCGATTATCGAGCAGGATCATTATTTTAATGGAGAGGAGACATGGCAGTCTGTTCGGGAGCTTCTTAACACTGCGATGGGAAGAAAGCTTCCGAAAATTTCTGTCTATGTAGTTATTATTGTACTGTATTTATTGCTTGTCGGGCCAACGGCATACTATGTGCTTCGAAAGAGAGACAAAGCGGGTAGAACAGGAGCTGTGGTGACAGGACTTGCCATTTTATTTTCCGTTTTGATCTATCTGATGGGAACAGGGACAAGATTTCGAGATCCCATTATTCGCTATGCCACTGTATGGACTTTAGATGGAAGGCTGGTATCAGGAAAGACATATATGGATACAAAAGCACCCACCAGCAGTCCGTATCAGATTATGATTCAGCCAGAGTACTCGGTTGGTCCTATTTCTACAGATAGCTGGTATTATAATGAGTCTGTGGACAAGGAGACAGTACTTCGTGATTATCAGGTGGAAATGTATCAGGGAGATGAGGCGACGAATATTACCATGCGTCAATCTGCTCCATTTGAATCTAGGTTTTTTAAATTGGAGAAGGAGTGGGAGGATCGAGACCTGCTTGGATTTGATGCCAATCTGGCATATTTTAATGAAAATCTAAGCGGAACGGCGTATAATAGAACACAGAGGGATCTGGAGGATGTGATTTTAGTGCTGCGAAATGGCATCTATCTGCTTGGGGATTTGAAAGCAGGGGAGGAGATAAGGCTTCAGGATGTTAAAAAGCTTTATTTTTATCCCGATACTTATGAGAGAGCAGCAGGTGATGTGACGGGCTTTTTTGGCATGAAGCATCAGATGGATTCGGAGAATAAGGAATATGCTATTCTTTCGCAGAAAACAGGGCTTTTAAAATATTATCTTAGCCAGATGAATACGGACAGCGGGACAAGTGCAGTGCTGCTTGCATTTCTCGCAGAGGATCAGGAGGGGGATTTTCAGACAGGGAATATATATCCAGCGCACGGAGCCACCTTGGTAAGCCGAACAGTGACTCTGGATACCTCTATGGGGGGAATGCACTACCAGAATCTAACCTCCGAGGAGATAGGAAATATTGATGAGGATATCAGTTACAATCCTGTGACAAATTCCACCTACAGTACAAGCATACGATTGGAGTATTATCTGGGAAGTGTGGAGCAGCTTCGGGCAGTGCGCTTTGCCCCGGCGGAGGTAGCGCTGGATAATCCTGATTATCAGGCATTTACCGGAAAGGTGTATTTCTATAATCCATTGACGCTTGTCTATGAGCAGGTGGACTTAAGCAGGAAAAATTTTTGGATCACGGATCTGGAGAAATATCTTGTGAGCAGGGATGGAAGATATACAATGATTGTACAATACAGCTCTGATATGATGGATATGGAGCAGTATAAGGAGATTGTTTTGCCGATTGTCTCCGTGATCAGAGGAAAATAGGTGCAGGGCATGTTAAAGATTGAAAAGCTGGTGAAAAATTACGGAAAATTCAGAGCACTCAACGGGCTGAGCATGGAGGTGGGAGAGGGAGAGTTATTTGGCTTTATTGGGCCCAATGGGGCTGGAAAGACGACGACGATCAAGATTATGACAGGACTTTTGCGCGCGGACAGCGGCAATGTATATCTGGACGGGATGGACGCATTAAAGGACGCAGATAAATTAAAACAGAAAATTGGGTATGTGCCAGATTTTTTTGGCGTCTATGATAATTTAAAAGCGATTGAGTATATGGAGTTTTACGCTTCAACCTATGGTCTTGTCGGCAGGGAGGTGACAGAGCGCTGTTATGAGCTTATGGAGCAGATGGGGCTGGAGGGCAGAGGGGAGGTTTATGTGGATGAATTGTCGAGAGGGATGCAGCAGAGGTTGTGCCTTGCCCGTGCATTGATTCACAAGCCAGATGTGCTAATTCTTGATGAACCGTCCTCTGGGCTGGATCCACGTTCCAGATTTGAGATGAAAAGTATATTAAAGGAGCTTTGCCGCAAAGGAACCACGATTTTAATTAGCTCTCATATTCTGTCAGAGCTTGCGGAGATGTGCAGCAGCATCGGCATTATCAATAAGGGAGAGCTTTTGCAGCAAGGAAATATAGAGGAGATTGTCTCGGCGGTCAATATTTCAAATCCAATTCTGGTTCGCGTTTGTGATGATCAGAGAAAAACATTAGATTTTCTAAGATCTAACGATATGGTGCAGTCGCTTGCCATAGATGGGCAGGAATTTCAATTTACCTTTACTGGTTCTGCAAAGGAGGAGGCGGAGCTTTTGCAGCACATGGTAAGCAGTGGCATACGAGTGCTGTCCTTTGGGAGAAAGAGGGATAATCTGGAAACTATTTTTATGCAACTCACAAAGGAAGGGGAGGAGAGCTAATGTCAAATCCAGTCTATCAAAAGGAAATTAAGATGAGCGTGAGAACGGTCCGCTTTGCTCTGCTGATTATGACATTTAATGGGATATTGGCAGTGCTGAGCCTGTTGTCCTTGTATGGAGCAATTAATAGAAGCCGTTTTTTTGGAAGCGTGCAGTTTACAAATGTAATACAGACCTATTCCACGGTGGTATTTATTGAATTTTCAATGTTTATGTTGTTAGTTCCGGCAATAACAGCGGGCAGTATCTCTGGGGAAAAGGAGAGAAGAACGCTGGATCTTTTATTGACCAGCCGGATGAGTGCTGTGTCGATTATTGTCGGCAAGCTGAGGGCGTCGCTTCATGTGGTGAGAATATTAGTGATTTCCAGTCTGCCGGTACTTTCTTTTGTCTTTATCTTTGGAGGAATACGAATCCGTGATCTGCTGTTGGTATTGTTGGCCTTATTGATCACGGGTACCTTTGTGGGGAGTGTTGGCATTTTGTTTTCTGCCATCAGCAGAAAGACGACGACAGCGACCGTGCTGTCATATGGGAGTCTTATTGTCCTGATATTTGGAAGTTATGGAGCCCTTATATTTTTGCAGTATTTAAATAACAATGGCATTGGGATTTTGACGGGAGGAATAGGCAGAGGGATCTATGCGTTATTATTTAATCCAGCTTTGACATTCTGTGCATTGATTTACGATCAGGTGGGAAGCAGAGATTTTATAATGGAAATCTGTACAAAGTACGCACCGACAGAGAGTGGCTTTATCATTGAACACTGGATATCGATCAGCCTATGCTTACAAATTTTGGCCTCAGTGCTATTTATGCTGTTGGCGGCATGGATTTTAAACCCGCTTCATGCTGTGACGCTGCCGCAGCCGTGGAAGAAAGCAGGAAAGGCGTGGAAGAAGGATGAATAGAATTGATTTACATGTACATTCGAAGGCGTCAGATGGAAGCTATACGCCGGCAGAGCTGGTGGCATATGCTCTTGAGAGAGGGCTCTCTGCGATGGCGCTCACGGATCATGATACAGTGAGTGGGGTGAGGGAAGCGGTTGCCGCCGCAGAAGGAACTGGGCTTTATCTCATACCGGGCGTGGAATTATCCGCAGAATACCGGGGCAGGGATATTCATATTCTTGGATTGTTTTTAAATGATAAATCAGAAGGTTTTCTCTCTGCGCTAAATGGGTTTAAGGAGGCGAGAGAGAAAAGAAATGAGAAAATGGCGGTGCTGCTTACGGAGCACAATATGAAGCTGACCATGGAGGAGATGAGGGAGGAATTTGCGGATGCCGTGCTGACAAGGGCGCATTTTGCGCGGATGTTGGTGAAAAAGAGGTATGTGCAGAGCTATCGGGAGGCATTTGACCGCTTTCTGGATGATGGAAAACCTTGTTATCTTCCAAAGGAGCGCATTGCTCCAAAGGATGCGATTGCGATGATACATCGGGCGGAGGGACTTGCCGTGCTGGCACATCCGCTTTTGTATCGGATGGATATGGATGGAGTTCGCACATTGATAGAGCTTTTAAAAGAACAGGGGCTTGATGGGCTGGAGGCTATCTATTCCATGAACAGCGGCAGGGATGAGCAGAGGCTGAGAGAGCTTGCCGCTGCCTATGGGCTTATGATAACTGGCGGTTCTGATTTTCATGGCGTGTTAAAACCGCATATTGGTTTGGGGACTGGCAGAGGAGATCTGTATGTGCCAGAAGAAATATTGACAAGCCTTATTCATGCGGCAAACAAAAAACGGATGCCCAATAAAAATTGATTAACATAGATATGGAGGAAAAGATGGGAAAAAGAACAGATATTCACAAGGTATTAATTATTGGATCAGGGCCAATTATTATTGGTCAGGCATGTGAATTTGACTATTCTGGAACACAGGCGTGCAAGGCGCTTCGAAAGCTGGGATATGAGATTGTGCTGGTAAATTCCAATCCTGCCACGATTATGACCGATCCGGGAATTGCGGATGTCACTTATATTGAACCACTGAATGTAAGCCGGCTGACACAGATTATTAAAAAGGAAAGACCAGATGCCATTCTGCCAAATCTGGGAGGACAGTCAGGGTTAAATCTTTGTTCTGAGCTTGCCAAGAAAGGTGTGTTAGATCAATATCATGTAAAAGTGATCGGTGTTCAGGTGGATGCCATTGAGCGCGGGGAGGATAGGATTGAATTTAAGAATACCATGAATAGCCTTGGTATAGAGATGGCAAGGAGTGAGGTTGCCTACTCTGTGGAGGATGCGCTTTCTATAGCGGATCGCTTGGGGTATCCGGTGGTGCTTCGCCCTGCTTACACTATGGGAGGGGCAGGAGGTGGTCTGGTCTACAATGTGGAGGAGTTAAAAACGGTGTGTGCCAGAGGGCTTCAGGCTAGTCTTGTGGGTCAGGTTCTTGTGGAAGAATCTATTCTTGGCTGGGAAGAACTGGAGCTTGAGGTAGTTAGGGACGCAAAAAATCATATGATCACAGTATGCTTTATCGAGAATATTGATCCACTCGGTGTACATACCGGGGATTCCTTTTGTAGTGCGCCCATGCTCACTATCTCCAAGGAGGTACAGGCACGGCTTCAGGAACAGGCGTATAAGATAGTGGAGGCGATCGAGGTAATTGGGGGAACGAATGTGCAGTTTGCGCATGATCCAGAGACAGATCGAATTGTGGTGATTGAGATTAACCCTAGAACCTCACGTTCCTCCGCGCTTGCATCAAAGGCAACAGGCTTCCCGATCGCTCTTGTGTCGGCAATGCTTGCCGCGGGTCTTACATTGGATGAGATTCCATGTGGGAAATATGGGACTTTGGATAAGTATGTGCCAGACGGTGATTATGTAGTGATAAAATTTGCCCGCTGGGCATTTGAAAAGTTTAAGGGAGTGGAGGATAAGCTTGGCACACAGATGCGCGCCGTGGGAGAGGTGATGGCCATTGGAAAGACTTATAAAGAGGCATTCCAGAAGGCAATCCGCAGTCTGGAGACAGGGCGCTATGGGCTTGGCTATGCCAAAGATTTTGCGGAAAAATCAAAGGAAGAGCTTTTAAAGCTTCTCTATGTGCCGACCAGCGAGAGGCAATTTGTTATGTATGAGGCTTTGAGAAAGGGCGCGACAGTAGAAGAGCTGTATCAGATGACCAAGATCAAGCACTATTTTATTGAACAGATGAAGGAATTGGTCGAGGAGGAAGAGGCGATTCTTGCCTATCAGGGACAGCTTCCTCCGGCGGATGTCCTAGAACAAGCAAAGAAGGATGGATTTTCTGATAAATATTTAAGTATGCTCTTAAAAGTTTCTGAGAAGGATATCCGAGATGCAAGGACTAAAATCGGCGTGACAGAAGCGTGGGAGGGCGTGCATGTGAGTGGCACGGAGGACAGTGCTTATTATTATTCTACCTATCATGGGAAGGATCACTCTTCTGTCAGCACAGATAAGCCAAAGGTAATGATACTTGGCGGAGGGCCAAATCGAATTGGACAAGGCATTGAGTTTGATTATTGTAGTGTGCACGCTGCACTTGCTCTCAAGAAGCTGGGCTTTGAGACGATTATTGTCAACTGCAATCCAGAGACTGTCTCCACAGATTATGATACTTCAGATAAATTGTATTTTGAGCCGCTGACGGTGGAGGATGTTTTAAGTATTTATCAAAAAGAGAAGCCTCTGGGCGTGATCGCACAGTTTGGAGGACAGACACCGTTGAATCTATCCGCGGAGCTTGAGCAGAATGGTGTGAAAATACTGGGCACATCTCCGGCAGTTATCGATCTGGCAGAAGACAGAGATCAGTTCCGAGCAATGATGGAAAAGCTTGAGATACCGATGCCAGAGTCTGGCATGGCAGTGAATGTGGAGGAGGCTGTTGGGATCGCGGAAAAAATCGGCTATCCCGTTATGGTGCGCCCTTCCTATGTGCTGGGCGGCAGAGGAATGGAGGTAGTCAACAATCAGGAGATGCTTAAGGACTATATGGCGGCGGCAGTTGGAGTCACCCCAGATAGACCGATCCTGATAGACCGTTTTTTGCGCCATGCGACGGAGGTGGAGGCAGATGCCATCAGTGACGGGGAACATGCTTTTGTTCCGGCAGTGATGGAACATATTGAGCTGGCTGGCATCCATTCCGGGGACTCCGCTTGTATTATCCCATCGTTAAATATCTCAGAGGAAAATTTGGAGACCATTAAGGATTATACCAGACGGATAGCAGAAGAGATGCATGTGCGCGGGCTGATGAACATGCAGTATGCGATTGAAAATGGCAAGGTATATGTGTTGGAGGCAAATCCAAGAGCTTCAAGGACGGTGCCATTGGTGTCCAAGGTATGTAACATTGGCATGGTGCCAATTGCGACGGATATTATTACCAGAGAGATCACGGGAAGACCCTCACCTGTGCCAGAGCTTAAGGAGAAGCACATCACGCATTATGGGGTGAAGGAAGCGGTATTTCCATTTAATATGTTCCCGGAGGTCGATCCGATCCTGGGGCCAGAGATGCGCTCAACCGGTGAGGTTCTGGGACTTGCAGACACCTTTGGCGAGGCATTTTACAAAGCGCAGGAAGCAACACAGACAAAGCTTCCGCTTGAGGGAACGGTTTTGCTAAGTGTAAACAATGCAGACAAGGCAGAGCTTGCAGAGGTGGCGGAGGATCTCTCCTGCGCGGGATTTAAGCTGATGGCGACTGGAAATACGTATGAGACAATTAAAAATGCAGGGTTTGAAGTGACAAAGATCAACAAGATGTATGAGGGGCGCCCCAATATCTATGATGCCATAACAAACCGTGAGGTACAGCTTATCATAAACACACCAGTGGGAAGTGACAGCGAATATGATGACAGCTATGTGCGAAAGGCTGCCATCAAGACAAAAACGCCATATATGACGACCATGGCAGCGGCGAAAGCAGCGGCAAAGGGAATCAGGGAGGTGAAGCATGAGAAAAAAGTGGAGGTAAAGAGTTTGCAGGAGCTTCATGATAGGATTCAGTAGGAGGTGTCTCAATGAAATATAGATTATTGTTGATGGGAAGAAATAACTCTATTATGGATGATTTTTTCAAAAAGATGTTGGATAGCTTTGAAGTGATGAGTACCTCTGCGCGCTATGAAGACATTATCTATCATATGAAATATTTTAGACCAAATGCATTTGTATATTGTCTAAATAAGGAATCAAGGGATACGATCAACAGCATTGCCACAGTAAAATATAAATATAAGATTCCTTTTATTGTGATTGGAGCGGAGGAGGAATGTGTTGAATTTGAGAGAATTGCCGTGAATGTCTCCGATCTGATTTTGGTAAAGCCTTTGACAGCAAGCTTTATTCAAGAAAGAATTACCCGTTTTATGCAAAGTCGTCCTGCGGTGGAATTAGAAATGATGGATATAGAGGGAGAGGGATCGTTTTTTGAACTTAAGGAGCCAGAGATCCCGACACGCAAGCATGTTTTGGTGGTGGATGACAGCGTGATTATGCTTAAGGTAATCAAAGAGCATTTGTCGAATAAATATGATATTGCAACCGCCACCAGCGGCAGAATAGCACTGCGCTTTCTTGATAAAAAGACAACAGATCTGATACTTTTGGATTATCAGATGCCAGAGGAGGATGGCGTGGCTGTGCTAGAGAAGCTGCGCGCCAATGAGGCGACAAAGGATATTCCTGTAATTTTTCTCACAGGAATTACAGATAAGGAAAAGATTCAGAAAGCTCTTGTGATGAAGCCACAGGGGTATCTGCTAAAGCCGATTGACAAGGAGAAATTGTTGGAGGCAATTAAAAATGTAATTGGATAGAGGCGATACATAGCAGAGGGGAGAGGGGGACCTTGGCGTATGGAGGACTTAAGGTTACAATTAACAGATTTAATTGATATGGATACCTTACAGAGGATACAAGAAGCTTTTTTTAAGCTGACAGGCTTTGCGGTGCTGACCGCGGATGCGGACGGCGTGCCTGTCCTAGATGGAACGAATTTTACAGATTTCTGCCAGTTGACAAGAAATTCAAAAGAGGGATGCAGGCGCTGTGAGCATTGTGCAAAATATGGGGCAGATCAGGCACTTCGTGAGGAGAGAAGCTATATCTATATCTGTCATGCTGGGCTGATTAGTTTTGCCTCACCAATTATGGCAGAGGGCAGGATAGTGGGCGGCATTATCGGCGGACAAATACAGACGGAGCCACTTGATATGGCATTTGTCAGGCAAGTGGCCGCTGAGATTGGTGTTGATTCTGATGCATATATAGAAGCTGCAGGGAAAATTAATCTAGTGGAAAAAAAGATAGTCGAGCGGGCTGCCGATTTCCTTTACACAATCTGTGATGTTATGTCTAATATTGCCTATAACAAATATCGGGTCTATCGTGCGAATATTGAGATAGAGCGATCTGCCAATATGAAGTCAGATTTTCTTGCCAATATGAGCCATGAGATAAGAACACCGATGAATGCAGTAATTGGAATGGCAGAAATGGCGCTTCGTGAGAATCTTCCTCCATCGGCAAGAGATTACGTCAGCCAGATCAAGGAATCAGGAAAAACATTGCTTGCCATAATTAATGATATTCTTGATTTTTCAAAGATAGAGTCAGGGAAAATGGACATTCATGAGGTGGAGTATGAACCGATGTCCATGATCAATGATATTTGCAATGTTGTAAAGATGAGACTTCAGGAAAAGAATGTGGAATTAATTTTAAATATTCTGCCAACCATTCCCAATAAATTAATGGGAGACAGCATCCGCATTAAACAG